>JAYTNK010000569.1:0-5909 GCA_043748375.1 Cytophagales bacterium | reverse complement strand
CCAAATGCCAAACCCTAACAATGCGCCTAAAGCATAAGCCATTTTAAGCCATTTTAACCATATTTTTCGTTAAACTGCATTTTTTGCGTAAGTCCTAATTTTAATAAAAAACGCGGTAAATGTCCAAATATGCTTTTAAATAATCGCGATTCTCTGGCGATAGTTATTATAAAACAAAAATGCCTCTTATATAGAGGCATTTTTGCTTATTTATGATAGTAATTAATAAATGCTATTTTGTCAGGCATCATTTATTCGCCAAATGCTTATGGTTCTTCAAAATTATTAGACTTCTTGCAAAAACAGATCAAATTAAAGCACTGATTATCAGACATTTAAAAATCTCATATTTATAGACCTTAACTCAATAGTATTGGACTAAAGCCTATTCTACAGTTTTTCCTACGCAATAACTTTCTAAGAACCATACTTATTTATGCTTAAACCTATAAGGTTTTAAAAAATCTTATAGATTTAAACAACCAACAAATTAAGATTTATTGAATAATAGTATTTAGTATCTCGGTTTATTACGAGGGCGGTCATCTTTGCTGAACTCCTTGCGTTCGCGTGGCGGTTGCTCTACGAATCCTTCAGGTTTGTCCAACAAGACTTTGCGCGAAAGGCGATATTTGCCGTCCTTGCCTATTTCTATCAATTTAACTTCTACTTCGTCGCCAAGCGCGAATACCGACTCTACTTTTTCTAAACGTTCCCATTGGATTTCAGAGATGTGTAACAAGCCATCAACGCCTTGCATCATTTCAACAAATGCGCCAAAAGGTTGAATAGAGCGTACTTTACCTGTATAGATAGTACCTACTTCGGGTACAGTCGTAAGGGCTTTTACGCGGGCTACTGCGGCTGCCATGCTGTCGCCATTGGTCGCAAAAATAGACACCAAACCGTGTGTTTCTTTTTCTTCAATGTTGATAGTAGCTTTAGTTTCGCGTTGGATTTCTTGAATAACCTTGCCTCCCGTACCAATTACTGCGCCAATCTTGTCCACAGGAATTTGCAATTGTGTAATGCGTGGTGCGTGCGCTTTCATTTCCTCGCGAGGAGCGTTCATAGCGGCAGTCATTTTGCCAAGAATATGCAAACGACCTTCTTTAGCTTGTGCGAGAGCTTTTTCGAGTACTTCATAAGAAAGTCCATAAACTTTCATATCCATTTGGCAGGCAGTAATACCTTCGGTTGTGCCTGTTATTTTGAAATCCATGTCGCCTAAGTGGTCTTCATCGCCCAAAATATCAGAAAGTACCGCATATTGTCCTGTTTCTTTATCAGAAATTAGACCCATAGCAATACCTGCAACAGGTGCTTTAATCGGCACGCCTGCATCCATAATAGCCAATACTCCTGCGCAAACAGTCGCCATAGAAGACGAACCATTAGATTCTAAAATATCGGAAACTACTCGAATAGTATAAGGATATTCAAGCTCGGTAGGCATCACAGGGCGCAAGGCGCGATACGCCAAGTTTCCGTGTCCAATTTCGCGACGACCAGGTCCACGATTAGGTTTTACCTCGCCTGTAGAAAATGCAGGGAAGTTGTAATGCAACAAGAATTTTGAATATTTATTAATGATAGCCCCATCAATCATCTGCTCATCTAATTTTGTTCCCAAAGTAGCTGTAGTGAGTGATTGCGTTTCTCCACGTGTGAATAAAGCAGAGCCGTGCGCAGAAGGCAGGTAATCTACTTCGCAAGAGATTTGGCGGATTTCATTGTAGGCGCGTCCATCTAAGCGGTGATTTTCGTTGAGCGTAGCTTTGCGGCAGGCTTTTTTCTTCAAATCAGAGAAATAGCGCGCAAATTCGTAAGAAGGGAATTTAGCACCTTCGGCAAGTTCAGCCGTTATCGTAGCTTTAAAAGCGTCTTTAATAGCAGCGAATGTTTCTCCACGCAAGTCTTTATTAGTCATTTTGCCTTTAGCCGCGTCATAGAGAGGCTGGAACAGCTCTTTCTCCATGCGTTCGCGGAGTGCTTCGTCGTTGTTTTCGTGGTTGTACGTGCGTTTTTCAGTGCGTCCCATTTCAACAGCAAGATCGAGTTGCATTTGGCAATGTTTTTTGATTTCGTCATGGGCGAATTTGATAGCTTCAAGCATATCGGCTTCGCTTACGACTTTCATCTCACCTTCCACCATAAGGATGTTGTTGTAGCTTGCGCCCACCATCATCTCCATGTCCGATTGCGCTAATTGTGCAAAAGTAGGATTGATGATAAATTGTCCATTTACACGTCCTACACGCACTTCTGAGATAGGCTCTTCGAAAGGAATATCAGAAATAGCTATAGCAGTAGATGCGGCTAAACCTGCCAAACAATCAGGAGGGAAAAGCAAATCACCTGAAATAAGCGATATAGCCACTTGGGTATCGGCATGGTAATCGCTGGGGAATAACGGGCGCAAAGCCCTATCAACCAGTCGGCTTATCAATATTTCGTAATCAGAAAGTCTGCCTTCGCGTTTTTGAAAACTACCTGGTATGCGTCCTGTCGAAGCAAATTTTTCTTGATAATCTACCGAAAGAGGCATAAAATCTACGCCTTCTTTAGCCTCTTTAGCGGATACTACCGTTGCCAATAGCATGGTGTTTCCCATACGAATTACTACTGAAGCATCAGCTTGGCGAGCAAGTTTACCTGTTTCGATGGTGATTTCGCGTCCATCAGGCAGGGTGAGTGTTTTTTTATAGATATTGAACATAAGTCAATTTTTCGTTATTTATTTTTATATTTGCCATAAAAACACAAAAAAATTAAGAATGAGTAATTTCATTCTTAATTTTCATGGTTACTTGCGGATACCTAATTCAAGAATAATAGCGCGATAACGGCTAATCTCGGTGTTTTGTAGGTAGTTGAGCATTTTTCTGCGCTTGCCTACCAACTTCATTAAGCCCATGCGGGTAGAGAAGTCGTGTTTGTTCAATTTCAAATGCGCGGTTAAGTGGTTGATGCGTGTAGTAAACAACGCGACTTGCGATTCGGCAGAGCCTGTATCAGTTTGGCTTTTGCTGGGAGAGTGTTTTGCGAAGATTTCTTTCTTCTGGTCAGTATCTAAGTACATATTTTACTTGAGATGTTGTAAGAGTTTTACGTATATTATTCAACACGCAAAGGTAGTAGATATTTTTGAAAAAACAAAAAAAAGAAGTATTTTTTTAATAACTTATATTGTACAGCTTTAAAAACAAAAATAACAGTGAAAAAATAGATATAAATAGTTTTTTAAACTAAATAAAAACAACTTGTTAGTATAAATTTATCTAACAAGTTGTTTTTTAATTTGGATAATATTTATTTTTGCCCTTTTAAAATTTTGGTGTATTTATCCATGTCAGCAAATAAATCGAGGGCTTGTTTTAGTTCGGCATCTTGAGCGAGCGTAAATTCGGTCTGCCCTTTGTCCATATAGTAGTGCGCTACGATTTCTGTTTCGAGTAGAAGTTTGATTTCATCTTTGAATTGTTGCAATTCTGCCTCTTTGTTGTGCGAGGCTTTTGCTTGCAATGCTTTAAGTTGCGCTTCAATTATAGAGTATGATTTTTCTTCTTTGGCTTTCTCTTCGAGTGTTTTGATAGTTTTTTCTACGTCAGTTGTATAATCGTAATCTTTGTCCCTAAGCCATTTTACGAATGCTTGATAGTCAGCTTCTGTAAGTTTAAAATCTTTGGCTGTTGCGATAGTCGCATGATTGAGTACGTATTCATTTGAATAATCAAACAGCAAATTTTTAGCGCGAAGGCTGTTGGTAAGCGGGGCAAATTTCTTCAGCTCCATAGCGATGTCGGGATCAAGTCCTGCCCCGTCATAGACTGTACGTCCGTATTTTTTTGTTTTGAAGGCACGCTTGAGCGAGTCGGCATGACGCAACACGGTGCCATCTTCCTTGCGTTTACTATAATCGAGGGCTTGAATACAGCGACCGCTTGGAATATAATATTTAGCTGTCGTAACTTTTAATTGAGCATTATAAGAAAGTGGACGTGTAGTTTGTACCAAGCCCTTACCAAATGTTTTCTGTCCTATTAGTACAGCTCTGTCATAATCTTGCAATACACCTGATACAATTTCAGCGGCTGAAGCACTACGTCCGTTAGCGAGTACAATAATAGGAATTTCTATATCAAATGGCGTGCTTAAGGCTTTATAGCTTTTGTTCCATTCTGGTATTTTGCCTTTTGTTGAAACTACCTCAAGGTCGCGGTTGATGAATAGATTGCAGATATTAACAGATTCGTTCAATAAACCGCCTGGATTGCCGCGCAAGTCCATCACTATTTTTTTCGCACCTTGTGCCTTTAGTTTTTCTACCGCCTCTTTTACTTCGCGCGCCGCACCATTGGTAAAGTCAGTAAGTTGAAGATAACCAACTTCAGTATTCAACATAGCAAAATAAGGTACATTGTCAATTTTAATCGTTTCGCGTACAATGCCGATTTCACGGCTGGACTGTTGCCCATAGCTACGGATTTCAAGGCGTACAGTTGTTCCTGCTTGTCCTTTGAGAAGTTTACTAACTTGGCTGTTATTTTTACCTTTTAGTTCAATTCCATCTATTTTAAGTACTTCGTCCCCTATTTTTAGACCAGCTTCGTGGGCAGGATAGTCAGTATATGGCATAACAATAATTGTTTTGCCATCACGTGTGGAAACGGTTGCACCAATACCTCCGTACTGTCCTGTGTGCATAGTGCGGTAGTCTTCTATATCATCTTCGGCAATATAGTTTGTGTATGGGTCAAGCGAATTGAGCATTGCGTCCATACCTGTCTTCATGAGCGTATTCGGATTTACCTCATCTACATAAAACATATTGACTTCGCGGAACAAGGTCGTGAATATGTCCAAGTTCTTTTGAATTTCAAAAAACTTGTCTGTAACTTTGAAAGCACTGAACAAAACCAGCGCGGTAAGCAGGGTTAGTAGGAAGGTTTTACGCTTCACAACCTTAAAAATAGGTGATTTCATAAGATTTTAAGGAGTTATATGGACATTTAACGAAATAACTCCTAAAAATACTTATTTTTTTTGAAAAAACCAAAATATAATAAAAAAAGCACTGTCTTTTTTAATTATGCGTTATCGTTTGTAATTGTAAAAACTTGCTTTTCAAAAAAAGCTGTGAATTTACTTTGCAAGCGTTTTAATTCAAATTTAGCCTCCTTAAAAATGGAGAAATAATGATAGTCTGGCAATTTTAAAGACAAGTCTTAAGCGCGTTGGAAGGCTTAAAACGGCATACTTTCACAAAAACTTCTAAATAATCGTAATTTTTACCGAAAACACTAAATATAATTTCCCAACATACTTTTAAACTAATACTTTCTGCATCTTAAAATCGTCCATGCTGTAGCCGCCCCCTATATCAAAATCGCCTACCAACTTAATAGTGAAGCCTTTTTTGAAATAGAAATTAATGGCTATATAATTGCGTCTGTTCACCATCAGTTCCCACACTTCGGGTGTGTATGTTTCTTCTAAGTAAGCAAGTAATTGCGTGCCTATACCTTTTTGGTGGCTTTCGGTATCGACGTAAAACTTATGTATAAAGTAGGATTTGCCATCTGTGGTGCACACAGAGGCATAACCAACTAAGTCCTTGCCTGCGAATACCAACGTAAATTGATGGTGTAGGTTGAGCATTTGGTCTTGCAGATTTTCGGGGGCATACATACGTTGTAGCATATACTCAATTTGAGCTTGTGAAATGATAGCAGGATACCATTTGCACCATATTTTGCGGGCTAATTCGCCTAATGCAGGAATATCTGCCTGTATAGCAGGGCGAAAAGTCAGTTTTTGCGACATTTTGTTTTTTTAAGTTTTTTATTTTTTGGTATAAAAAAGCCCCTTTCTATACAGACGGGGGCTTTTTTAGGGAAAGAAATGCT
>JAYTNK010000568.1:0-4089 GCA_043748375.1 Cytophagales bacterium | reverse complement strand
ATTAACAATGCTGCCTTTGTGAAGAGGCATCTGCTACTGAAAAAGAAAAGCCGCACTTTTTGATATTTAAAAACAATTTTAGCTATAGTGCGTTTATATGCCATATAACATCTACTCATAAATTAACAGATGAAAACTACCTATAAATGGCATAAATTATTCGAGTCAATAGAAGAAGCCACTCAAACAATCCCATTAAATACTTTATATACGGTTCGTATCGAGTTAAAGAAAATTTGCCTCTCAAATACCAAACGTGGGCTTTCAGCTATGGACGATGCTTGTCCACACAAATTAATCCCGCTAAGCAAAGGCTATATCAATGAACTTGATGAGATTGTATGTGTGTGGCACAAATACTGTTTTGATGCCCGCACAGGGTATGAAATGACAGGCAAGAACATTCGTCCAGTCCGCGTTTATCCGTTAGAAGAGCGCGAAGACGGCTTGTATGTAGGCTTGCCTGCCCCTATAGTCAAAGTTGATGAATTTAGTTATTGAGGCAAGTTATAAAAACAAAAATAACAATTATCTTTGCGCCATTCCAAAAATTTAAAATCGTTATTTCTATGTCGTATCAAAAAATCGTGGATTTATTGGGAGCAGATGCTGAAACATTGCTCAAGCATGAGTGTAAGACCATTTCAAAAGAAATGTTGCACGCCCCCTCGCCTACCTATGTGGATAATGTATTTAGCCTCAGCAACCGCAATCCTCAAACTATCAAAAGCCTTGCGCAAATGATGAATGCGGGTCGTTTAGGTGGTACAGGCTTTGTATCTATTTTGCCCATTGATCAAGGTATTGAGCATAGCGCAGGTGCATCTTTTGCGCCAAACCCTATTTATTTTGACCCTGAAAACATCATTAAACTTGCTATTGAAGGCGGTTGCAATGCTGTAGCCACTACTTTTGGTAATCTTGCTATCATGTCGCGCAAGTATGCACACAAAATACCTTTCATGGTCAAAATCAACCACAACGAACTCCTTACCTACCCTAACCAAGCCAATCAAGTAATGTTTGGTTCGGTACGTGATGCGTGGAATTTGGGTGCTACAGCAGTAGGCGCAACCATTTATTTCGGTTCAGACAATTCGACACGTCAAATAGTAGAGGTAGCTGAAGCTTTCGAGGAAGCACATTCTTTGGGTATGGCGACTGTACTTTGGTGCTATTTGCGCAATAACGCTTTCAAAAGCGATAAGGATTACCACGTATCAGCTGACCTTTCAGGGCAAGCAAATCATTTGGGTGTTACTATTCAAGCCGACATTATCAAGCAAAAACTGCCTGAAAATAATGGCGGTTACAATGCCTTGAACATGGGCAATTCAAGCTATGGCAAAACAGACAAACGCATTTATTCGCAACTGTCTTCAGACCACCCTATCGACCTTTGCCGTTACCAAGTAGCGAACTGTTACATGGGGCGCATTGGTCTAATTAACTCAGGCGGAGCTTCTTCAGGCGATTCAGATATGGCAGAAGCTGTACGCACAGCCGTTATCAATAAACGTGCAGGTGGTATGGGCTTAATTTCAGGTCGCAAGGCGTTCCAACGCCCTATGGCGGAAGGTGTACAAATTCTGAACGCTATCCAAGATGTGTATTTAGCACAAGAAATCACATTGGCATAACTTTTCTATCTATTGCACGTTTTCTTTTGAGTGGCATCTGCTACTTAAAAGAAAACGTGCATTTTAAAAAGAAAACAACGCTTTCTATACTTTTTCAAGTGAAAAATTAGCTATCTTTGCGCTTATGAACAAACCTGTAAGAGTACGATTTGCACCCAGCCCAACGGGTGCCTTGCACATAGGCGGTGTCCGAACTGCCCTTTACAATTATTTATTTGCTCGCCAACATGGAGGGCAATTTTTGGTACGCATAGAAGATACAGACCAAGAACGTTTTGTAGAAGGCGCGGAGAAATATATTTTTGATACTTTGCGTTGGCTGGGCATTTCCCCTGACGAATCACCTGAAACGGGAGGCGAGTTTGCTCCTTATCGCCAATCGGAGCGCAAAGCTATCTATGCTGAATATATCCAAATATTGTTAGATAGAGGACACGCCTATTATGCTTTTGATACAAAAGAGGAGATAGAAGATTTGCGCAACCGCCTTGAGGAGGCTAAATCCAATAACCCCTCTTACAATGCGCTCACGCGTCAACAAATGAAAAACTCCCTGACCTTGCCTGCCGAAGAGGTAAAAAGGCGTTTAGAGGCAGGCGAGCCATATATTATCCGATTAAAAACACCTCCACGCGAAGAGATACGCTTTCAAGATATGATTCGCGGGGCGCAATTTGTTCACTCTTCTACGCTTGATGATAAGGTATTGATAAAGCAAGACGGCTTGCCTACCTACCATTTTGCCAATGTAGTGGACGACTATTTAATGAAAATTACCCACGTATTTCGGGGAGAGGAATGGTTGCCGTCTGCGCCTTCGCACATCTTATTGTATCAATTTTTTGGCTGGGAAGCTGAAATGCCTCTATTTGCACACTTGCCACTTATTCTTGCCCCTGACGGCTCAAAACTAAGCAAACGCAAAGCGAATGAGTATGGTATTCCTGTTTTTCCCCTTAATTGGTTCAATGAAGAAACTAAAGAAACCATCGAAGGCTTTCACGAGGCTGGATATTTACCTGAAGCATTGCTTAATTTCTTGGCTCTAATTGGTTGGAATGCGGGCACAGAACAAGAGTTATTCACCTTAGAAGAACTTATTCCACTTTTCAAAATAGAACAAATACATAAAGCAGGTGCAAAATTTGACATCGAAAAAGCAAAATGGTATAACGAACATTATTTGCGACACAAAGACAATGAAGCATTGGCTCTTTTAGTACAAGCGACCAACCCAAATATAGACAACACATTAGCTGAAAAATTAGTGGTATTGATGAAAGACCGCGCTACCTTTCCTGCCGATATGTGGCAAAAAGTACCTTACATTTTTGAAGCCCCCAGCGCGTATGATGCCGAAGTGGTAGGCAAGAAATGGAATGTGGAAACTACGCAATTTATCCAAGACTTGCTTGAGTACGTAGGCAAGTACGCAGGCGAGTGGAACGCTGAAGCTATCAAACACTTTATACACGAAGTAGCCGAAACAAAAGCATTAAAGGTAGGCAAGTTCATGCAAGGACTTCGCGTAGCCACCACAGGCGTAGGGCAAGGAGCAGATTTAATGCTCATATTGGAAATATTGGGAAAAGCAGAAACCGAAAAAAGATGGCAAAAAGCTAAAGATACTATCCAAATATAGCCTAAAATTAAATATATTAAAAACAGGGTTGTCAATGGTTGCTAAACCTTGACAACCCTGTTTTTGAATGTAATCGATGGTCGATAACCCTTTACAAGCGTTAAAAAAAATCAAAAATCTTAAAAAATAAGGTTATTCAACATCTAAAATTAGCGGTTCTTGCAAGAAATTAGGGAAAATGCTATAAAACTTCTCTGCTGAAAGACTATAAATCATTTGTCTTAAATTATCAATGTTCTGCTTTTGAAGCGCGGAAATACGAATAGTATCTTGATAATTATAGGCTTTGGATTGCCAAATCTCCTCTTGTTCTGGATTTACAAGGTCAGCTTTATTAAATACAATGATAGTCGTTTTGTCGCCTGCCCCGATTTCTTGTAGGGTTTGATTTACCACGTCTATTTGCTCATAACAATGTGGGCTGGAAAGGTCGGCTACGTGTAACAGAATATCTGCTTCAACTATTTCGGCAAGCGTAGATTTAAAACTTTCTATCAATAAAGTCGGCAATTTGCGAATGAAGCCTACCGTATCGGTAAGCAAAAAAGGCACTTGATTGAAGACCACTTTGCGCACTGTGGAGTCCACAGTAGCAAAAAGTTTGTTTTCTGCAAAAACATCTGCCTTCGAAAGTAAGCGCATCAAAGTCGACTTGCCTACGTTGGTATAACCTACTAAGGCTACACGCACCATACGTTCACGCGCTTTGCGCCTAGTAACGCCTTGCTGGTCTATTTTGGCTAATTTGTCACGCAGGATAGAGATTTTATCTTTAATGATACGGCGGTCAGTTTCCAATTCTTTTTC
>JAYTNK010000567.1:0-2750 GCA_043748375.1 Cytophagales bacterium | reverse complement strand
GTGTGCAGTTGCATCTAAACAAAAATCTCGAGCTATTACTTCCTCCACACAGATTTCACCATTCATAGTAGAGCCATCTTGCACATTGGCTATACGAATGAAGTAAGTATTTATACCTGTCATGTTGGCTGTAAATTCTAAGACTTCAGGAGCGACTGTCCCTAAAAAAGCATTTGCACAACCCAAAGAAGTCAGTACCCCACAATTTCCCGTAGGAGGCGTAGTAGGAGGCGTAATAGGTGTAGGAGGGGTGCCAGGGGTTGCATTAAACACTTGGATAAGTGCGTCTTTATTCGTATTGCGATACTCTATACGTACCCGTTTATTTAGAAGTAGGTCTATTTTTAACCATCCATCCGCAAAAACTGTTCCCGTACAAGGTGTCAATGAATTGGCTTCGTTATGCACAAAGCCATTGGATACATCAAAGGCAAAGTTGCAAGTGCCTATGCCTACAGCTAAGGCACTCGTGCAAAGATCGCGTTGAAGTATCGGACCTCCATAAACAGAAAGTTTGGCACTGTAGGCTACACTCGGACCTACACTAAGGTTCATCAAACGCACTGTATAAGTAGTTCCCACAGTAGCACTCACCAATACTGTTTCGGTAGCGAGTGTAGCGACAGGTGTAGTAACACCAGGATATAAATTGGTACAGTTAGCTAAAGCGGCGGCATTATTCGCGCCCGTATAAACGGCTATAGCTAAATTTGTAGCAACTGTAGGCGTAATACTAAACGCCAATAGCCCTGTAACATTTGACTTGACATGAAACCAGCTATCCTGACGAATACTTAGGTTTGGAATAGTGGTATTGCAAGCGGGGTAAGGGTCTGCTGAAAGTGTATGCGAGGCAGGTACGCTAACGGTTAGATTTTCACAAACTCCACCCAACGTTAAATCTAGAATTGGATCAAGTGTTGCACCCGCTACTAAGTCTGCAGGTACAATTTGTGCTTGTATAGTGACGGGCATCGCCAGCCCAATTGCCAGCAAGACGCATAAGAGTATTAATTTTTTATGTAACATTTGACAATATATAATTTATGATGGTTATAGGCAATAATATAATTTTAACTAAAAAAGTCTATTTATTAAAATAGAATAAAACTTAAAATAGAATAAAACTTAAAATAGAAAAATAGAATATTTTTATTTTTTACAATGAATTATTTTAACTCTATTGAAACTTGCTTAATTTAGACGAAAATTGAAAGCAAAAGTTAGCTGTATGTAAGTTTTTTTGCGAATAGTGATATCCACAAAATAGATTCGCACAAAGTTACAAAAAATATAGATAACATATTTTTTTTGTGAGTTTTTTTTGAATAGTCAATAAAGTGTTTTGTCTTTTGTGATTAGTATTTGCTACTCAAAAAGAAAACTAGCTTTTTTTTAACAGAATACTTTTATTTTCCCAAACATTTTATATTTTTGGGGACTTTTGTAAAACAGTTTCTATTCTCCCATGCAATTATTAGAAGTAACCCATGACACTCCTGCCCTTCAGAAAAAGTTCTTGCGCCTCCCTGTCAAAATTTATAAAGGGGATACGCATTGGATTCGCCCACTTGACAAAGACATAGAAAACATTTTTAATCCATCCGAAAACCCCAGTTACCAACACGGTGCATGCATTCGTTGGATACTCGAAACAGATGAGGGCGAGTGTGTAGGGCGTGTAGCCGCTTTTTATGACACCCGCACCAAAGATGCTGGCAATCAGCAACCGACAGGTGGAATGGGCTTTTTTGAATGTGTCAATGACCAAACATACGCCCATTTACTGTTAGATGCCTGCCAACAATGGCTTTCAAAAAAAGGGCTACAAGCTATGGACGGACCAATAAACTTCGGAAGTCGCGATAGATGGTGGGGATTGCTGGTAGATGGCTTTGACCCTCCTAACTGTTGGGTACCATACAACCCACCCTACTACAAACAACTGCTAGAAAATTATGGCTTTCAAGATTATTTCCAACAATACACATACAGGCGTTTTATGAATGGTCCTGCTTTGAGTGAGAAATTTTATGAAAAATATAATCGCATCAAACAAAATACCGCCTATCACTTCGAACACATCAACAAGAAAAATATAATCAAATATGCCTCCGATTTTCGCGAAATTTATAACGCGAGCTGGGTGAAGCATACTGGCGTATCTGAAATGACCGAAGAAGATACGCAAGATTTGCTGAAGAAGATGAAGCCTGTTATAGATGAGAAACTCATATGGTTTGTGTATTACAACCAACAACCTATAGCCTTCATGGTCATGATTCCCGAACTCAATCAATTGTTTAGGTACGCCAACGGCAAACTCGATTGGTGGGCAAAAGCCAAAATCGCCTACCATTTGTGGCGTGGGGCAGGCAAGAAAATCTTAGGGTTGATTATTGGTGTGATGCCCCGCTTCCATGGGCGTGGGCTTGAAAGTGCCATGATTGCCGAATTTTCAAAGGTCGCTTATGACAAAAAGTTTAAATATACCGAGCTTGAATTTAATTGGGTGGGTGATTTCTTGCCTGCCATGATGCACGTTTACGAATCATTGGAGGCAAAAGTAGTCAAAACACACATCACCTACCGAAAATTGTTTGATTCGGAAAAACCGTTTACAAGGCATCCGCCTATTAAATAATTGTTAATTTTTAATTGTTAATTATTAATTGTTAATTGTTAATTGTTAATTGTTAATTGTTAATTGTTAATTGTTAATTGTTAATTGTTAATTGTTAATTGTTAAT
>JAYTNK010000566.1:0-4983 GCA_043748375.1 Cytophagales bacterium | reverse complement strand
GGCTAAATTAATCAACCCCGCGATTAAAATCGTGGGGTTGATTAATTTAGCCCTTGTGTGTGTCCCCACAAACAACTACATAGCCTATTTTATAATTTTATAGTAATGCCAAATTTGCCAGAGGAGTAGGAATTATTGCCTCCGCCAAATTCAAGGTTTAAGCCAAATTTATCATTAAAATAATAACGACCACCTATTTGCGCGCCTAAACCCAAGCCAGACGAATGAGCAAACTTAGGGTCGTTTCCACCCGTCCAAGACCAAAAGCCAATATTTAAGCCTGCATAAAAATCCCAATCGGAAGGGATTTTAAGAATGGTATTGAAGTGGTAGTTTGCATTGCCTGAGAAGCCCCAAACAGCATATTTATTGGTACTAACGTAGTTTTTTTTACCCCAATACTCTTTATATTGGCGATAAGAAATTTCTGCACCCAAAGAAATATCGGGGTGAACGCCATAATCGAAGCCGACATAAACAGGCAAGCCCCAATTTGACATACCCACACCCGCATTAATTTGCGCTTTGCCTTTAGGCAAAGGGCTTTGCGCAAAAGACAAAGTAGCAAACAATATTAAAAAAGTAGTATAAATAATTTTTTTCATAAATTGATAAATGTATTTTTAGTGTAAAAAACGTGCAAAGGTACAAAAACTAAGCCGTCATGCGTTTAATCTGTAAATATTTAAAGTGCCGATTAAAATGAGTATAAAATTGTTTGGTGCGATGCCAAACAAGGTATCGCACCAAACGTACTTACAAAACTTAAGCAAGCTCTTTTTGAAATGCCTCTCTTGGCGTAAGTTGTAAAAGTTCAAACATGGCTTTATCGTCAGAAAAAGCTGGATTTGGTGTAGTGAGCAGTTTATCGCCTGCAAAGATGGAATTTGCCCCTGCCATAAAGCAAAAAGCTTGTTCGACCAAAGGCATTTCAAGCCTGCCTGCCGATAGGCGTACCATAGCTTCTGGCATTGTGATACGAGCGGTGGCTATCATGCGCACCATTTCCCATACAGATACGCGGGTTTGATTTTCAAGCGGCGTACCTTCTATAGCTACCAACGCATTTACAGGCACCGATTCGGGGTGGGTAGGCAAGGTGGCAAGCGTATGCAACATAGACATTCGGTCTGCGTCTGTTTCGCCTAAGCCTATAATTCCCCCACAACATACCGAAATACCCGCTTTACGCACATGGGCAAGCGTATTGAGGCGGTCTTTGAATTGGCGCGTACTGATAACATCTTCGTAATGCTCTTCGCTTGTATCGAGGTTATGGTTATACGCAAATAAGCCCGCTTCTTTGAGGCGTTCGGCTTGGTTGGCAGTAAGCATTCCCAAGGTACAACAAACTTCTAAGCCAAGTTCATTTACGCCCTTTACCATGTCTATTACGCGGTCAAAATCACGATTATCGCGCACTTCGCGCCATGCTGCACCCATACAAAAGCGCGTACTTCCTGCGCTTTTAGCTTCTTGCGCTTTGTCGAGTACTTCTTGCACTTCTAAAAGCTTATGTACTTGTACACCTGTTTGGTATTTTATAGATTGTGAACAATATGAACAGTCTTCAGCGCAACCACCTGTTTTAATCGATAAAAGCGTGCAAACTTGCACTTCTTGTGGGTTGTGGTATTGGCGATGAATGGTTTGCGCTTGGTAAACCAAATCAAGTAGTGGGCGGTTGTAAATCTCGGCTATTTCAGCACGAGTCCAGTTATTGCGAATAGACATACAGAGCAGTAAAGTAAAAAGGTTATTTGGCAAAAAAAATCTAAGAAAGTTTCTAAGACTAATTAACTATCTCGACACTTCATCATTCCGCAAAAGTACATTAGTTTTTTGTTTTGAAAAAAAAAAGTTAATTTTATGCTAATTTAATTATTCAATTCGTTTACAAAGTGGATTTAAAAACACTACTCTCATGAAAAAAGCCATGTTCCCTATTATCTTTCTTTGTTTTGCCTATCAAGCCGTTTTCTCTCAAAAAATAGATGAGAGGCTACAAGCACCGCTTGCAGCTTTAAATTTGAAATATATGTTTGAAAGTAATACAGTTTCTTTCAAACAACCCGTAGGCAAACGCAGTCAAGTAGTGTATATAGACAGCGACACTGATTTTTTTGATAAGTTTGAAGTGCGCCAAGTGTATTCTACCATTCACGAATCTACTAAACCATTAGACCAAAACCGCTTACAGCAACTGCTCGTAGCAAGTAGCAAAAAAAAGATTGGTGCTTTTGAAATCATCGAAAAAGATGGTAGCTTTTTTGTGATTTTTACAGCCAAAGTTTCACCTATGCTTGACGCAGCAGACCTAAAATCGGTTATTGATATGGTCGCTACCGTTGCAGATAGTATAGAAGAAAGAATGTTTATGACAGATGAATGGTAGAAAATTTATACAATGCTTACTAATCATAACGCATCATAAAATATTGGCAATCAATATTTTATGATGTATAAATTGGCAACTTATTTAATTTGCAAATCATAATTTTCAGCTTTTACATTGCCTTTGCGTGCTTACAATAGCCCAAAAACATGACCTTGCCTACCCCATTTGGCGATTACATAAGGGAGGCAAGATTTACAGTATATCCAAAATATAGCAGGTAAATTTGTTCTTGCCTCGCCTGAACGAATGCAAATATTTTGGTATGTGTTACCTATCGCTGAAGAGGCATTCAGCTTTACCATAAAAACAAACGCCCTACCAACACAGCAAAAACCAACATAAAAACCTGTATTTCAGTTTTTTATGTTGGGTTTTGTTTGATTAGTTCGCCTTTGCTACAGCGGTTAAAAACTGTCTTGCTTGTGCGTTGAAGTTATAAGCGATTATGTAAATCTAAGATTTGCAATAGACAGAAACTATTGTAATTACGCGAGATTACTCTTCATCTTCTTCATCTTCATCTGCAGCGGCGGCAGCGGCACCTTTAGCTTTTTTTGAACCTTTTACTACGGGGGCACTGGCTATTTCTGCTATTTTGAGTTTGATTTTCTTTTCAAGTTCTTCAGCAAGTTCAGGATTATCTAACAGCACGTTTTTTACACCTTCGCGTCCTTGCGCAAGTTTAGAACCGCTATAAGAAAACCATGAGCCTGATTTTTGGATAACCTCTGTTTCGACACCAAGGTCTACTATTTCACCTACTTTGGAAATACCTTCGCCATACATGATGTCAAACTCTACTTGTTTGAAAGGTGGCGCAACTTTATTTTTCACAACCTTCACGCGGGTACGGTTACCCATGATGTTGTCTGCATTCTCTTTAATTTGCCCAATACGGCGAATATCTAAGCGTACTGACGCATAAAACTTAAGCGCGTTACCACCTGTAGTTGTTTCGGGACTTCCAAACATTACGCCAATTTTATCACGTAATTGATTGATAAAGATACACACACAACCTGTTCTGTTAATAGCACCTGTGAGTTTACGTAAGGCTTGCGACATCAAACGAGCTTGCAAACCCATTTTGCTTTCGCCCATTTCGCCTTCAAGTTCCGCTTTGGGTACGAGTGCCGCCACAGAGTCAATCACAATAATATCAATCGCCCCAGAACGAATCAAATGCTCAGCAATTTCGAGTGCTTGTTCGCCATTGTCGGGTTGTGAGATAAGCAGATTTTCAGTGTCAATGCCCAATTTTTCGGCATATACTTTATCGAAAGCGTGTTCTGCATCAATAAATGCCGCAATGCCACCTAATTTCTGTGCTTCCGCGATGCAGTGCATCGTGAGAGTGGTTTTCCCTGATGATTCAGGACCATACACTTCTATCACGCGTCCACGTGGCAATCCACCTACGCCCAGCGCGATGTCTAAACCAAGTGAGCCTGTAGGAATGGCTGCAATATCCTCGACACGACTGTCGTTGAGGCGCATAACAGTGCCTTTGCCATATATTTTGTCTATCTTCTCGATAGTAGTTTGCAGAACCTTGATTTTTTCTGCAATGTTGTCCTTCTCTTTGTCCGTAGCCATAATAAAGTATGAATAAATTGGGAATGGTAAAAAAACGCTGTAATTTTATGATTATTTTTAGGATAAACAAATAAGTGGTGTAAAAATATAAAGCATCTGTTTATTTATGTTTGCTTAATTATTGCGCTAAATTAGGGTTAATTTTTCAAATCACCAAATTTTTATGTGTAAAAAAAGCAATTATTTTTACAAAAGGCTGTTATTGCTCATAATATTAGCAATGAGTGTCCCTAACTTGCCTGCCCAAATAGCAAATACAGCCTTGTTTGAGTCTTTAAAATTCGAAGAAAATGGGGCAGGAAAACTGTATTTTCGTTTTACCAACTTAAATTTTGTACGGAACAATGAATATTTTACGCCTATTGTATCAGGGCAGACCTATTTCGGCTATCAAATCGCCCCCTCGCTTGTCTATTTTCCTACAGAACGTATCAGGGTAGAAGCGGGTGTGTTTGCCCATAAAGATTTCGGGAATCCTAACTATAGCAGAATTGCGCCTATCTTTAGTTTTACCTATCAAAAAGACTCCACTTCTATTACATTGGGCAATATAGCAGGCAATTTGCAACACCAACTTATAGAACCTCTATATGCTTTTGAACGAACACTAACAAACCATCTTGAAAATGGCTTTCAGTTTAAACACAAAACACGCACTTTGCGCCTCGATACATGGGTAGATTGGCAACAAGCTACCTATCCTCGTGGAACACAGCAAGAAATTATTTGGGCAGGTGTAAATATGCAGGCAGGCAAGCTCGTATTACAAGCGACTACATATCATCAAGGCGGGCAAGATTTAAACTTGCCTACCCCTACCCCTGCTACCAATTCCTTTCAACTTGCCTGCGGAGTAAAATACGAACGCGCTAAATGGCACGCAGAAGCCTATTATGTGCGTACTACTCGCGAAGTTTATAAGGATACAACGCTTTCTATGCGCACAGGCAACGCTTTCTATGCGCAAATTGGCGTAAATTTTCGTTGGT
>JAYTNK010000565.1:0-6447 GCA_043748375.1 Cytophagales bacterium | reverse complement strand
CTGTGGCTTCTTTAATGGTAAGCTTTTCGATTTGTTCTTTCAAATCACCTGTTAGATGCTTCATAGAAAGCACCTTATCTTTCAGATTCCAAGTACCAGAAGCAACTTGTTTCCCCCCAATAAGCTCTTCGAATGTACCATCTGCATTAAGTTTGAATACGCCATTGGGTGCGTCTTTTTTACCATCCAAGTGTACGATTTCCTTGAGCATCCATGTTTTAGCAATTTTTTTACCCTCTTCAGTTAGTGCTTCTGCTTTTTCAGGTTCGCTTTTTTTGTCTTCTACTTTTTCAGTAGGTTTTTCATCCTTTTTTTCATCTTTGGGGGCATCGCCGCCGCAGGCAGTTAAGGCAAAACTGAGGGCTGTTACCCAAATAAAAGTGGTGTATTTCATAAATGCAAAATAAGTTTAGATAGATTTAGAAATGAAAAGGAATAAATTTTCCGTCCCCAAAGATAGTAAAAATTATACAATCTCAAAAAAAAAACTAAATAAACACTAATTTTGCCCTATGAAATTTAGGAATAGCTTTTTATTGTGTCTGTGTATGGTAGGAAATCTTGCCTGCAAACTACCCAAGAAAGATGAAATAGGGCAACGGCAACAAGCGATTGACTCTTTGCAACAAAAAATCATAGTGATAAAGAAGCAAAAAATAACGCTCTTGCTACGTTATGCGCAAAGTAAATATAACTTTAACGGCAACGTATTGGTAGGCGAGGCGGGCAATATATGGTTAGAAAAAAGCTATGGCATAGCCGATTTACAACAAAAGAAGCCTTTGACGCTCAAAACAACCTTTCCTATTGCTTCGCTTACGCAAGGCTTTACAGCTACTGCTATTTTGCAACTCGCAGAGCGCAACAAATTGCGTTTTAATGATGACTTGACAAAATATTACCCCAATTTCCCGTACAAAAACATACAAATACAGCACCTACTTCGCCAAACATCAGGCATACCCGATTATTTAACTTACTTCTTTACGCCCAAAAACCAACCTCTCACACACGCATACAAGCAAAATATCATGGATTGGGTATTGCAAGAAGCCCCGCCTTTGCGCTTTCCTACTCACAAAGCTCAAGCCATTAGCTCTACAAATTATGTGCTATTGGCAGATATTATAGAACGTGTAAGTGGCGTATCGTTTGGGCAATATTTAGAGGAAAATATTTTTAATCCATTAGGTATGAAGCAAACATATCTGAAAACACACAACAAAGCACCCACTTTTCCACGCGCTACAGGTTATTATGACGACCTTGTGCGCTTGGCTGATGAAAGCTACGTCGATTATGTTTATGGCGACAGTGGCATTCAGAGTACCGTCAGTGATTTGTATAAGTGGGAACAGGCCTTGTACAAGCAGGAAATTTTGAGTAAAAAAGCCGTAGAGCAATTTAGCGTGCCAACGGTTTTGGGAGATGAAAAAATAAAACCATATAGTATCGCTTGGACGAGGCAAAAGGCAGGCAAGGTGCTTGTTCAACAAGGGCAGTGGCTCGGATTTTCAGCGTCTATATGGCGCATACCCGAAAACAAACAAACCATTATTATCTTAAACAATACCCAAAACAAATACGTAGGCAAGATAGCCGAAGCCATTTATGCTATTTTGCAAAATGAACCATACAAATTACCTGAATAAAATGTGCGTTTATACCTACCAACATTTTTAGAACACTATTCTGCCACTATACACACTATTTCTTCAGGATTATAGAAGCAACTTTGTAGGCAAGCACCAAGATAAGAAAGGATTTGCATATTTATTTCTGTTCGTTTTGTTTCAAAAATTTTATGCCATTGTTGGCATTTCGGAAAATTAGACGTAATTTTGTTCTATAGCTACACTTCGCTACCGCAATTTTTGCTCGCCCAAAACCTCGCGCAAAAGCGGTTTGTTGTTAGTAGATAAAAAGCAAAGTAGCATTTTTTAAATCAAACCCCTACAGAGTTGCCATGACAAACACCTCTCAAATATTAGCAACTGCTGTCAATACACTTTTGCAAAATGATCATCATGCTTTGCAACAAGTAATGGATTGGCATTTATCGCATCAATTTCAATATGCAGCAGAAGCCTTGTATGTTTGTGAGGAACTAAAAGCGCACTCACTTTTGTGGATTGAGAAAAAAGTGCAGTTGCTTATAAACATGGAGTTTTTATTGGCTTCAGCTATTCGCAGGGCAGATAAGAGCATACAACCTCAAGATTGGCAAGCTACAGAAGACTTGGAAATGCTTTGGCTTCAACCTACCGAAGGGCATTTGCCTAAACTTTGGCGCAGTTCTGACAGTCCCGAAGATACTTTAAAACTCTTGGAATTTCAAAACTCATCAAGTTTTCGTTATAGAGGTTTGGACAAAACACAAGCGGAACGGCTTACTGCTCGCCTACAAAAACTCGAAAATGCTATAGCTCAACAGCGCATGATTATTTTCTTGGGCAGGCAAACGAATGTTTATCGAAAACTTATCAAAGCCCTTAACGCACAAGAAGGGACGCAATATGTCAGCGACCATTCTTGGTCGTCTTTGGGTTTTACAGAACCAGGCATGAAAACTTCTGACAATCGTTTGAGCGTTATTCAGGCGTGTGAAACAGTTAGACGCTTGCCTGCTCTTTTTCCTTTAGCAACTGTGGCACAAAAAAGCAGGATAATGTTTAGTTTAGACGGCTATGATGTGTTTCATGCATTGTCAGCTATATATTCGGATTGCAATAAAATAGCCCGAAGCCGTATCAAGCCTTGCCTACCTCCGCTCACTCATTTCGAATTTGCGCATACAGGATTGACCGATTTGGAGCTTGCGAATATAGCACGACACAAGGATTGGTTCAGGCTCACCTCTTTTTGCAGGACAAGCGAGGCAGGCAAGCCCGAAATGCTATCGGTAGAGCAAGTAGCTGGCGAGTATGGTATTATTTGTTTGGATAAATAAGCTATTTTTGTGTAGTTATCAATGTTTCGGAAAAATTGGGTGTAATTTTGTGCTTTATTCGTAACAAGAGCCTTTCAAACAAGTAACCTACCTATCAAATCCTTTTTTATATGAAAACGCTTATACAAGGACTCACGCTCACAAGCTTTGTGGTGCTGATGTCCACTTTTGTACTCTATCGAGGCGGTTATTTCAATGCCTCCTTCACAAGCCCCAACGGAGGTGTTGCGCCCCAAAAGGAGCGTATTGTCCAAGATACAATTAAAAAAAAGAAGCGCATCATGGAAAGCACTAAATCGGGGAAAGTGATTGAAATAGACGAACCCAACCTGAATGCAGATACAACCAAACCTAAACGCGCTCGTATCATGGGAGGCTCAAAGTCAGGGGTTATTTTTGTCCCTCCTGCCGATACTACAAAGAAAAAGCTGAAATTTAAGATAATGCCAGGCTCGAAGTCAGGTGAGATTTTTACGCCCGAACCTATAGACACTACCCACAAAAAGAAAAAAATAAAACCAAAAAAATAATGTACTACTTACAGTTATTGGGGGCTACAGGCGCGAGTTTACTTTTTTTGGCGTTGGTATTTGTGCCTATGGAGCGTGTCTTTCCTGCCAAGCCCAAACAGCCTATTTTTCGCAAACACTGGTTATTAGATTTGTGCTTTTTCTTGGGGCAATATCTGCTTTGGAGCAGTGTTGTATTGGCTTTGTTGCTTTATTTTCGTGATGGGCTTGAGGGCTGGTTACCTACTTCGTTGCGTGATGCAGTGGGTAGGCAAGCTTGGTGGCTACAGAGCATAGAAGTTATCATTTTCAGCGATTTTCTGATTTATTGGGCGCATAGATTACAACACAATGTTGATTTTTTGTGGCGTTTCCATAAAGTGCATCATAGCGCAGAGCAGTTAGATTGGCTTGCGGCACACCGCGAACATCCACTCGATACCGTTTATACGGTGGGTATTATCAACTTGCCTGCTTTTGTGTTGGGCTATGATTTGGAGGCTCTTTCTATGGTGGTGGCTTTTCGGGGTATATGGGCGATTTATATTCATAGCAATGTACGTTTGAATATTGGCTTCTTGAAAATGATTGTTGGCGCACCTGAATTGCATCATTGGCATCACGATTTTGAACGTGATAGAGGCAATTATGCCAATATTTCGCCTTTGATGGATATTTTATTTGGCACTTATACCTGCCCACCCGAAGAGCCTGCCCGTTTGGGCATTGCCGAAAAAACACCCAGCAATTATATCGGACAGTTGCTCGAACCGCTCTTGCCTGCTTCGTGGAGCAAGAAGTTGTAGCACTGACCAATATATCAGGAAATCCAAGTTGTGTGTTAGAAAATAAGTAGCTACAGCAGGGTATAAACCTATTTTTCCAAGTGTTCAGTTGTAATTTTGCCTTCATAAAGCGAAGTACCCATTTTTCGCTCACCAACAACCCCACGCAAAGGCTGTCTGCTGTTGGCAAAAGTACAGTAGCGGAATTTGTGTGAAATAAAGACCTTGCCTGCACTTTTCGAACACCAACCAACGACATAAAACGCCTTTACCTTCGTAATTTTTAGAAAATTAAAAAGTTAATCATTGGCTTCATCAAATACGCACCAAGATAATTTTTGTGCAATGTATTGCATAAAATCTTGGTCAAATTGCTTGATTTTTTCATAACGCTCTTTGCCTACAACGATGTCAATATTATTCACAAATGGCATATTGGTGTTTTTTTCAAATGTCATAGGCACATGATACAATGTAACTTGCAACAAATGTGTTTTATCTTTATAACTAAAGTCTCTATGCGAAACTTGCACAAAAAAATTGCTTTCTAGCAATATCTTGGTAATCTCCTCCAACGATACATCTTCGTGTTCGTTTTTATCTTTTTGAATATAAAAATAGCCGTAAAATGGACTCCACATAGTTTTATGTCGTTTTTGGTGTTTTTAATTTTGTTCTATAGCTACACTTCACTACCCATTTTTTGCCCACCAACAACTCCACACAAAGGCTGTCGGTTGTTGGCAAAAGTACAGTAGCGGAATTTGTGTGAAATAAAGACCTTGCCTGCACTTTTCTAATACAAACAACGGCAAAAAAGCTGTCTTATACTGTATGGTCGCAGAAAAAGACTTGCGAAATGGGCAAACTTACATACCTTGCCTGCCAATTGTTGCTGTTAGAAGCATGAAAATAAACACCTTGCCTGCCCAAATGCCAAACCCAACCCCGAAATACCTTTTGATAGGTTTTGGGGTGGGGTTTGTTTTAGCAGTTCGCCTACGGCGGAAGCGGGACGCTTCGGTTAAGCAGGTACAAGCCTTGAGGCTTGCGCCAGTGTGAGACTATCTAAAAAGGATAGTCTATTTTTTGGGTAGTTTATACTCAATACTTTTGTATTTTGATGTCCGCCAATATGCGCGAAGAGTTAATCGCTTTTGTTTTGATAGCCCCTTTTCTTCCTGAAGCTAATTGAAACAATACAACGTGTGGTATGCTACTTGTTCCAAAAGAGTCAGTAGCACTGTTTATAGTCAGCGCACTTAATTTAGCGTCATGGGACATAGCATCAAAATCACTAGTAGATATGGGAGGAGTTGCAAAATAGTTAGTTACTTTCGTAAAGCTAGCATTAGGAACATTAAAGGCACTATTCGTAGGACTTTCAAAATAAAATACTACCGAAGACAAATTACCAAAAGCCAAATGAATTTTAGCACCCGTTGTAGCATCAATTTCACTATCTTTATAGATGCGATTGGTTTCAAAAGAAAAATACCTTCCATAAGTAGCACTTCCTGCTACCATAGAAAACTCCAAATCGGTAAAGCTAACAATGGCACTGTTACCAGATACATTCACCTGAATAGTTTTTGAATTAGTAGCATCACCATTTTTTGCCACCAAAGTTATGGATAACTGCCCCGCTTTATCAACAGTAATGTTTGTGGGTTCTTTTTCGGTTGATGTATTAGTGCTTGCACCAGTGCCGAAAGTCCACTCGTAGCTTGTGGCAGTAGTTGATTTGTTTACAATGGCAATGGTGGCTGTAGGGGCTTGACCATTGACTGTTACTGAAAAATCAGCTACAGGTATAGGTTGTGCCTCTTCTTTTTTTCCACAACTCACTACAATAAGCGAGCAGAAAAGCCATAAAATAAGTATTTTGGCTGTATGTTGCATAAAATGAAAAATTTAAATAAAAATTTCTGCAAATATGCAAGTCTTTTTTGAGAAAAACAAAAAATAACACTCACAAATACGATAATTTTACAACTTTTGGTATATATTTGTGTATTATTTGTATAAACTAATAAATAACATGGGAAATCAAGACAACGAAAAGAGCCAAGTAAGGCAAAAATCAAAAAACTACGTGAATTGCGTAGTTATATCCAAGAACACATGGCAAAAAAATTAGGGCTTTCCCTCAACGGATATGGTAAAATTGAGCGAGAGGAAACAGAACTTACTATCAATCGCT
>JAYTNK010000564.1:0-2727 GCA_043748375.1 Cytophagales bacterium | reverse complement strand
TGGTATTAGCGGGGCAGTTTGAGAGCTTTATTGACCCATTTATTATTTTGTTTACCGTGCCTTTGGCGGTTACAGGTGCATTGATTTCGCTGTGGTATTTCAATCAAACACTCAATGTATTTAGCCAAATTGGTATCATTATGTTGGTGGGGTTAATCACTAAAAATGGTATTTTGATTGTGGAATTTGCCAACCAACAAAAGGAACAAGGTTTGCCTAAACGCCAAGCGGTTATAGAAGCTTCAGTATTGCGTTTGCGTCCTATTTTGATGACAAGTTTGGCAGCTATGTTAGGTGTCTTGCCTATAGCCCTTGCCTTGGGTGAAGCCTCAGGCAGTAGGCAGTCTTTGGGCATTGCTGTAGTAGGTGGCTTGCTCTTTTCAGGTTTGCTAACACTGTACGTGATACCTGCTATTTACAGTTATATGTCTTTGGGTAAACACAAGGTGGTGAAAGAGCCTTTAGAGAAAGAAGTGATACACATCTGATTTTTTTTTGAATTTATGTATAAATACAAAAGCAGTTCTTGGAGCATATTGCTTCTATGGTTTTTAACCATGTTATCAACCCGTTTTTTCCTAAAAGAAGGATTTACCAACTTTTTTTTGTTTTTTTTCTTTTGGGGTATTACCTTATAGCATTTCAAAGCTCTCACTATCTTCTTTTGAGTTCAGAAAAAGTGAAAATAACTAATTATTTAATACCTTGGTACAGGTTTGAAACAAAAACGACTGATATTATTGCCTTATCTATTGAATACAAAGGGTGGGCTGAATATAGTATTTGTATAACTTTGGTAAACGGAAAAACTATAGAATTTAGTATGGCTATATCTAAAATGCAATATAAGAAACTATTAACGCATGTAGAAAGTATATTCTTACCTGAAGTAATTAGTTTTAAATAATAGGCATCTTTCCGATTAAATTTTGAATCTTGGTTACAGTCTGTAGAAGCTCTTTGGTTAGCCATTGTTTGTGTCCTCACAAACAACTGTTATTTTATAACTTTGCTCTTTTTGGCGACTTGTCCCAAAGTTTTTTTAACTTTACGGCTACACTTTTTTGCACTCATGCCTATGCTTTTTTCCTTTATAGCCACCCTCAGCGATTGGGTATGGAATGTACCTGCTACTATTACTTTAGTTGGGGCAGGTTTTTTCTTGTTATTGTATGCGCGTTTTGTACCGCTTGCCTACTTTCGCCATGCAATAGGCATTATGCAAGGCAGACATGACAAGGTAGGCGAGGCAGGCGAGATTTCTCACTATCAAGCCCTTGCGAGTGCTATTTCGGCAACAGTGGGTATGGGCAATATTAGCGGTGTAGCTATTGCAGTAGCTACAGGTGGCCCTGGTGCTATTTTTTGGATGTGGGTGTGCGCTTTCTTGGGCATGGCGACTAAGTTTTTTGAGTGCGCTCTCGCCATCATGTATCGCAAAACGGACGCAAACGGCAATCTACATGGTGGACCTATGTATTACATGGAGTTGGGTTTGGGTAGGGTAGGCAAGTATATGGCTATCGCGTTTGCTGTGTTGGGTTTGATAGGTTGTTTGCCATTATTTACTGCAAATCAACTCACGGAAGTATTGCGTTATTTTATAATGCCTGAAGTAACAGACAAAATGCAGCGATTTTATACTGACTTTAGTATAGGCACTGCCATGATGCTATTGGTAGCTATGGTTATTTTTGGAGGTATAAAGCGTATTGCGGTTGTTGCAGGGTACTTATTTCCTATTATGGTGGGCGCGTACTTGCTCATGGCGTTGTGGATTTTGGGTGTACATATAACAAAAGTCCCTTCCATGTTTGGCTTAATTTTTTATGATGCTTTTACGGGCAATGCCTTGCAAGGTGGCGCGTTGGGTTCTTTAATAGTGATAGGAGTGCGCCGCGCCGCTTTTTCGAATGAAGCAGGTGTTGGTACTTCGCCTATGATGCATGGCGCGGCGCGTACCGATTCGCCTATTCGCGAGGGCTTGGTAGCTATGTTAGGACCTTTCATCGATACCATTTTGATTTGTACCATTACAGGATTGATATTGATTTTGGGCGATACTTGGCAGCTCGGAAAGGCACAAGGTGGCATACATTTAACCACCCTCGCTTTAGACAAACTCTTGCCTACCGTTGGCAGATGGGTGTTGTTATTTTGCGCATTGGTATTTGCGCTGACCACACTTTTTTCTTATTCGTATTATGGTATAAAATGTTATGTCTATTTATTTGGACAAAAAACCCTTCTATTATACCAAATTTTTTACTTAGCCTCTATTATTTTTGGTGCGGTGAGTTCTATCGGCTTTATTATAAGTCTGATAGATTTGATGTACGCCTTGATGGTATTGGTGAATATACCTGCGGTTTTATACCTTGCCCCTAAAGTCAGAGCGGCACTTATGGTTTATAAAAAAAGTGAACTTTTTTGAGTAGTAAATAAAAAAACGCCACCTATTAAAAACAGGTAGCGTTTTTCAAAAAAAAGTATTAACTTAGCACGCGCTTATCGCTTTATCCAAAGTATCCAACAATTTTTGAGCAACTTTGCGTGTATTTTTTACTTTATATGCTTTCATAGTTGAAAGAGCTTCTTCAGCAACTTCATATAAGCCTATGGGGTTTTTGTCAGCATTGAAACTTACAATTAAGTAATCCAATTTTTCAACAATAGCTTTGAAGCCTTCGCTGTCTAATTGAATAAATTTATCGCGTGTTTCTTGGC
>JAYTNK010000563.1:0-28390 GCA_043748375.1 Cytophagales bacterium | reverse complement strand
CTTTTATGCACAAAAAAAGAATTTACAATTTTGGTAAAATACTGGTTATTTTCGTCTTGTCTGCTTCTTGTATAATACTCTTGTAATTGTCTTGTACTCAAAAAACCATCTACACGATTTGTATTTATTATAAGAGTATCTACTTTAAAAGGAATTGCAGCACGTATATTATTTCTTATTTCTCTACGATTATACATCTCTTTGAATCTATCAAATCTATTATAATCGGTTGATTGTATTAAATCGATAATAGATATGTCCTCTGGTAACTTATCGGTATAAGCATTTTTTATGGTAATAAGCATTTCTGATTGATACTTTTCGTTATCAAGTACAAGATTGCCATTTAAATATATACATTTTTTTTTATCTTTTGCCAATACAATAATTTTACCTCCTTCAAATTCTATAATAAATTCTTCAAAGATGACTGCATGAAAGAATACAATGTTCTGCTCAAATAAAGCCTTCAACATCTTAAGTATCATTGTCTTCCCATACCCATTTTCAGACACAAGGATAGTGATATGTTCTTTTATCAAGATTTCGTGGTTGAATACACCAAATAAGCCTTTGACAATGATTTTTTCGAGTTTCATAGTTATTTACTTGTTTTTTTATTGATTTTGGGTTGTGGTTGTGGCTGTATTTTCGCCTCCTTCACTTCCTTTTTTACTTCTTCTGGCTTCTTGTTGAGCTGGATTTTGTGTTGGCTTTCGTTCATAATCCAATGAGAAAGCGAATCAGCCCAACGGTTATAGCCAATAACTGTAGGGTGGATTTTATCACCTGCGCGCGGAATTTTCAAGGTTTTTGAAGGGAAAAAGCGGTCAGTACCTACTTTTTGTTCTATTAAATCCGTTAAGCCGAAATCATCTTTCCAGTTAGGTGGGCAAATCCATACAAATTTTGTACTATCTAATTGCTTTACTATGTTGGTCAAATACTTGTCATACTCTTCTAAATACTTGGTAAACAAGTCGTTAGAACCCAAAGAGATAAGCACATACGTAGGTTTTAGTTGTTTGATAGTTTCGCGCAATCGCCCCGAACTATCCTTGCCTGCCCAAGAAACAATGCTCGCACTTGTTTTGGCAATCACGGTAAGTTTATGATTATTGTGTTGCGTATATTGTTGTAGTGGATAGCGCAAACCTTCCGCCATAGAATCCCCAATAAACAAGATATGTTGGGTGGTAGTGTCTATTGGCGCATCTACTTTTTTGTTTTTCTCTTGGATAAACTCTGCTTCTTGTGGAATGGTATTTTGGCGGGTTGTATCTTTGGAAGTATCAGGTTTGAGGGTTTGAGGGTTTGTACTGCTATTAAACCACAACGCATACACTACTAATAAACTCATAATGCCTATTACCCACAGGGAAATACGCACTATTTTTATTTCATCTTTTTTCATTTATAAATAATTTTGTTGTGCGTACAATACGGTGTCGCTTACTTGTTTAGTAGGGCAACCTTCGCCAACGGCTTTAAACTCCCATGAGTCGCCATTTCGCACCATTTTGCCCAATATCATGGCGGTCTTTCCAGAGAAAGCGGGTTCAGCCGACAAGTTAAAACTGGCGAATGCCTCTTTCATTTTTCCGTTTTCCGTTTCCCAAACCCTGATTTTAGAGTATGGAATGAGGTCAAATGCTTGTCCTTTGTAAGAAGTGAGCAGGAATACGATTTGTTGTGCAGCAGGGTTGATTTGCGAAAGGTGGATGTTGATGGTTTCGTTGTCTTGGTCATCATCTCCAAATAGGTCGCCTTCGCGGTCATCGCCGCTGTGTTTCATAGAACGGTCTAATGACACAAGATTGTTGTAATAGATAACTTCTATGGAGTTGCCTTGCGCATCAAATATGGCTACACTACCATCTAAATCGACTGTTTCTGTGTTGCGAACCAATCCCCATAGAGCTTTTTTTTCTATAGCACCCCAATTAAGTCCTACAATAATATGGTCAAGCTTTTTGCCTGATTTCTCAAGCGAAATAGTGCTACCTTTTTTTAGGCTGATGCCTGTTCGTTTTTCCAATGAAATAGCCATAATGATTAAAATTTAAGAGTGAATTTTTTACTTTTTGCCTGCCTGCGGCGTGTGGCAGGCAAGTTGTTTTGCTTTATATTTTGCTTGCCTACGGTGTGGGTAGGCAAGGTATGCTTCTATTTTATATACAGTTGGTTTTCTTTTTGAGTAGCAGAACGCTACTCAAAAAAGAAAATACGCTTATTTATGCAAAGATATAACAAAAAAAGATTTTCCGCACTTATTAATAAGGTGGGAAAATCTTTTTGATGGTTTAGTTATGACTCTTGAGCTTTTCTTTTACTTTTGTAATTTGCGCACGGAGGCTTTCTACCGCTTCGTCTGTCGCTGCCTCAAAAGAGGTTGTTTGCTCGCTGGCAAAAAGCGTGCTGCCAGGTATATGTAGTTTTATTTCTACTACTTTGTTTTCGCGTGTATTTTCGCCTTTTTCTAAGCGCAAGAACACTTCTCCGTGTGTAATGCGGTCATAAAAAGTTTCAAGTTTGTCGCATTTCTTTTGGATAAAATCTAGCAGTTTTTCGTCTGCATCAAAGTGGATGGATTGGATGTCTAATTTCATAAAAATATAGGGTTAATTGTTAATTGTTAATTGTTAATTGTTAATTGTTAATTGTTAATTGTTAATTGTTAATTGTTAATTGTTAATTGTTAATTTTGATATAACAAACTTATATTAAATTTTTACTGTAATAAATGTTAAATGTTAAATGTTAAATGTTAAATGTTAAATGTTAAATGTTAAATGTTAAATGTTAAATGTTAAATGTTAAATGTTAAATGTTAGGCTTTTGGGTGTGCTTGTTCGAATACTTCGCGGAGGCGGTCGAGTGTATTATGGCTATAAATTTGGGTAGCTTGTAGGGAGGTATGCCCCAATAAGTCCTTAATAGCATTGATATCCGCGCCTTTATTGAGCAAATGCGTAGCGAAAGTATGTCGAAGCGTATGCGGACTTCGCTTTTCTTGAGTAGTAACCCATGACAGATAGGCGCGAACCGTTTTGTAAACCAATAATGGGTAAGCAGGTTTGCCTGTATTAGTAAGTAGTAATCGCTCGTTATGGTTATATATACCAAAAGTAGTTTCTTTTACTTTCTCGTAGCTTGCCACTACTGCCAAAAGTGTACGCAAAATAGGTATTATCCGTTGCTTATCGCCTTTGCCTGTTACACGTAAAGTGCTATTGTAAACATCTATGTCTTGATGGCGTAATGCCAAAAGCTCTGATAAACGAATACCTGTGCAATAAAGCAATTCTAAAATAACTTGGGCGCGTTTGTCTGCAAAACTATCACTAAAAGGATATTGGTCTAATAGACGCAGCATTTTCTCCTCCTCTATGAAGTTAGGCGCATTTTCGGGTACTTTGAGCGGTTTAAATCGTTTGGTAGGGTTTGTAGCGATTGCGCCTTGCTTCAATAAAAACTTGTAAAACGCCTTGAGTGTGGCTACTTTGCGGTTAATAGAACGCGCCTCAATGCCTTGCGAGTCGAGATGCACTATCCAAGCACGAATTTCATTGAACGTAGCCAGTTCTGTTTGAGGAAACTGACAATAGTCCACTAAAAAGTCTTCAAACTGAGCCATATCAGTCTTGTAAGCAGTGCAAGTATGCCCACTATACTGTTTTTCAAAAGTTATAAAATTTAAAAAAGAACTTACTGCAACATTCATACGCCTAAAAAAATGGCTTCTGCTTTTATTAACGCCAATCTAATATAGCTTTTTGAATATTGCAAGAAAAAAAACTTTTTTTTTGTTGCGACTTTCAAAATACAACTAAAATATTTTTTTATAGGTATTAAAAAAATAAAGTGGAAATAAAAGATAAGTACTTGTGTTTTTATGAAGGTGTAGGCAATAATATTTTTATTTCCCCTGTGCTACCGTCCATTTCTATTTCATCGCCTGTTTTCAAAGTTTTGAGCAAACCCGTAACGCCCACAATGCAGGGCTTTCCCATTTCGCGCGCCACAATAGCCGAATGACTCAACAAACTGCCACGCTCTACAATGATAGCTGAAGCACTCGGAAAAAGCACCACCCAACCAGGGTCTGTGCTGTGTGTTACCAATATATCCCCATTTAAAGAACTAACTTCTTGCGGGTTAAGGATTACCTGAACTTTTGCGCGTACGCGACCAGGGCAACAACCAATTCCTTTCAAATCGCCTGTGATAGGCTCAACTTTTTCCGTACTAAAAAAATCATTGGCATGATAAATCGCCCCGTAAGCCGCGAACCTTTCGGCAGGGGCAGGCAAGGTTTTGTAATGTTCAAATTCAGTTTTACGCAATGCTATCAACGCTTGGAGGTTTTGGGTGAGTGCTGTCCCTTCTATAAAAGCGAAAATTTCCTCTTTGCTTAGGTAAAAAATGTCCCTTGCCTGCGTGATGATACTATTGGCATAAAAATTCTTGCCTACCTGCGTAAAGATTTCGCGCACAATGCCAAAAGCACGGGTACGCTCATACCGTAAGTTTTCCCTTGCGCTTACCAATTCGCGGGCTTTGTTGAGCGTGCTATTAAATTTCCACTTGAGCCAAAAATTGTTACCCAATGTTTTATTGACCATTTGCGTAGCCTCATGGCGTATTTTCTCCTCTACATGGTTATTCGTTTTTTCGGCAGTGATGTTGTTTTGTACGTAAGATTTCAGGATTTTGATAAATTGTGCAGGTTCTTGGGTATAAGAAATAGTTTCTAACTTCAATTCGCCCATACAACGCTCTCCAAAGTCTTGGATATATTTGATTACTGCTTTATAAACAGAGGCAAAACCTACTTCTGCCTCTTTTTTTATGGCTAAGGTTTGCCAAATTTCATTTTCATTTTTGTGTAGGAAACAATTTTTGACTTCTTCAAACTGCCGAATAATGTCAGCAATTTCTATCGTTCTATGAATAGGTTGCGTAGAAATAATATCACTGCTTCCACAAAGTAAATCGTTGTGAATATTGGGGTTTTTGGTGTTTATTTTATGTTTTTCGCACATCTTTTGCAATCGTCCAAAATAAATCATGGCAAAAAAATCATTCAAAAGCGGAGCTTTCCATTCTTTCAATAATTTTTGTTCAAATTCAAGATACAAATCCATCAATTCATGTGCTGTTTTTTGGCTATAATTGATGGCTTTATATTTAGTGATGGTTTCATTTACCAATTTCGTAAATTTTTTGCGCTGGGCAGGCAAGGCGCGTAACCTGAAAAGCATGCGTACTATCATTTTAGCGATGCTCCACCAAGCCGCGCCTTTGGACAGTTGATACGATTTGGGTACGTCAAAACGCTCTTTTACACCCATCATTTTTTCCATGTAACGGGCATTCAAGCTATAACCTGGCAACATAGCCAACATATAATACCATGCCTTGAGATTGTAATAAACCCGCCCATTGATAAGCCCAAGCGTATTGGCAAAAACCCGCTCATTGGCTTCAATAACGCGCTTGCCTACCCCTAAAAAGCTCGCAAATAATTGATACGCGCCTTGATAAGATTTGGAAATGAACGAAAAAGTGAGTGGTGTCGTAATATTGGGATAGGATTCGATGATATTGCTATTGTCCCAAAGTGTATAAACCTCGTTTTTATCTACCAAAAGATGCAAATTCGTGATAGGGCGCGTTTGCAAGAGGAACAACTTGCCTCCCTTTATCGCAAATTCAATGTCTTGTGGCTTGTCAAACGCATGAAAAAGTTTGTCTAAAACATCGCTTATTTCTGTTAAGTTACTTTCAGTTAGGGCAGGCAAGGTTTGTTTTTCTGTAGGTACGTCTATCTTTTTTGTGCCTGTTTGAGCGTCCGTATCCAGCACAATTTGGTGGGTTTTGCAGGCAAGTTGCGTTTCTATTTTCTTGTCATGGCGTGAAGAAACGATAAAATTATCGGCATCTAATTCGCCCGAAACTAAGCCTTCGCCTAAGCCCCAAACGGCACTGATAAGTTTTTCTTGCCTATTGCCATTCGTGGGGTTGATACCAAAAGCCACGCCTGCCGAATCTGCCTCTACCATTTCCTGTATAATAACGGCTAATCCTTGTGTTGCCTCCTTGCCTGCCCCTGTTGTTTGTGCGTTTTGGTAGGCAAGCACTCGTTCCGAAAAAGCAGATTGCCACACAAGTTGGATTTTCTCTATTAAATGCGCTTTGGTAACATATAAATAACTCTCAAATTGTCCTGCAAAAGATTGCCCCACACCATCTTCGCTCACAGCCGATGAGCGCACCGCCCAATATTGGGTATCAGGAAATGCCGCTAAAATTTCTGCCAAAATATCCTGCATACTTGCCTTATGAGCAGGCGCAAGAACTTCCATTGGAATGACTACAAACTTAGGCACGCGAAAACCTAATGCTACCAACCGAAATAGATTGCGCGCCTTGCCTCCAATAGTTTCGGTGGTAGGCAAGTTTTGGGGAGAATTGAGCAAATACATAGCGAGCAGATAGAAGAGTGGGAAACAAACAAGGTTTTACCTATATTTGCATACAAAATAAGCGTAATTAAGTGGGAAATCAAACTTAAGAGATAAAAATTTCTATTAATTTTGAGCAAAATTATGTTTTTCAAAGACGCTATTTGTATGAAATTTTCAAATGTGTAATGAAACTTTCTTTTATAGATATAAAAAAAACAAAATACTTGTTTTTAAAAAATAAAAAAGTACCTTTGTATAAACTTGCCTATAATACGTTTTTTACTTATTGATACTTTATTTGTAATATATTGAAAATCAATAAGTTGTATTATTAAGTTGTCCTAAATTCATACATCTCATGAAAAAGTTTATACTTTTTATTTCCATCCTCTTTTTATTATGTAGCTATTCAACCCAAGCTCAAGTAACCATTACTGTCCCTATATTGAGCGGGCTTTGTGTGGGAACAGCCGCTTATACTACATTAGGTGATATTGTGATAGATAATGAAACTGCTAACAGCGATATAAACGCAGGTATAGGCATCACGCTTGTATTGACTATGCCTACAGGTTTTGAGTTGGAAGCGGGCATAGGGAGTGCCTCTTTAGCAGGCGGCGGATCTACTGCTATGAACAGTATCAGTGTTTTAGCAGGCTCTGTAACCGTGAATTATGATGCGGCTTTCCCCCAAACCACAGGTATTACTATCAGTGGCCTAAAAGTAAGAGCTACTGCGCCTGCAGGGGCTGGCAATATTACCTACAGTGCTACTTCTACAGGGGTGATAGTGGGGGTTTCAGCAGGCACTGTCATGGCTTCGCTTACAAGTGTAGCCTTGCCTACCATCAGCGTAATCAATACAGGTACAACTGTTTGCGCAGGCAAGCAGACCTTATTTATAGCTACAGGCAATGCCACACAATATCGCTTTGAAGTCATGCAAGGCGTTACAAGTATTGCCACACAGGTTTATTCGGCTACTTTTATATATAGTACGCCTAATACACTTACTGCAGGAAGCTATACGATGAATGTGTTGGGTAAAAATGCCGCAGGTTGTGAAAGTGTATTAAGTACTACGCCTTTTACGGTTACGAGCTTGCCTGCCTCGCCTGCCATAACGGGCGGAAGTACTAAAAACTATTGTATAGGCACTAATCCTGCTACGACTATCAATGCGACAGGCGCTACTACTTTGCGTTGGTTTAATGATATAACCTTGCTCAATCAAGTTGCCACAGGTACATCAGCTACACTTGCAACGTTGGGTGTTCCTACTACAGCTTCTACCACTACTTTTTATTTGATAAGCGATGATGGTACTTGCGAAAGTGCGCCTACTCCCTTAGTAGTTAATATCACCGCCTTGCCTGCCTTAACTGTATTTCCATCAGCTACGACTGTATGTGTGGGCAGTACGATTACCTTTATTGCCTCTGCGTCAGGTACAGGCGTACAATATGAGTTTGTATTGAAAAAAGCCACCGTTCTCCAAGTTACCCAAGCCTATTCTGCTACGCCATTTTATACGACAAGTGCAATTTTAGTAGCAGGCAATGACTATACGATGGAGGTATTGGCAAAAGATGCCAGTGGCTGTATCAGTACTTTGAGCAATACCCCTTTTGTGATAGAAGCCTTGCCTACCGCGCCCACCATAGCCTCCACTACAGTATCGTATTGTGTAGGAGCAAATCTTGCCTCCTCTACCCTCACGGCTACAGGCATCACAGGAGGCAATACTGTAGAATGGTTTTCTGATGCGTCTTTGACTACGCTGATGGCTACAGGAGCTTCAGTGAATGTAACTACTTTGGGCGTAAGTAGTGCCTCCCTTAATCTCTATACCCGTTATTTTACCCAAAAAAATGTGAATTGTAGGAGTGCCGCTACTTTGGTAACGATTCAGATAGCCCTCAATCCTATTGTCAATATAGCGAGTAATCAACCTACGAGTAACCAAATATGCGATGGCGCAGTCATCAATTATGCGGGCTTTGGTCCTGGAGGGGTTACTTATAGTTATACTTTAAATCAAATAGTTCCCTCCCTTTTGCTCATTCAAACGACTGCTTTCAGTGCGACTAATACTTATACGATACCCAACAACCTTATCGCTGGAAATCGCTACCATGTAACGCTTACGGTGATGAATGGCGCAGGTTGCCAAAGTAGTGCGAATGGGACGCTTTTTGAAGTTTTGCCCGCCCCTACGGTGGTTTTCAATGCACCTGTACCCAGTAGTTTTTTGGATTCAGACACAAGCCCTGTAACATTGACTGCTACGCCTATCTCTGGCGGAAGTGGAACAGGCGTTTTTTCAGGACCTGGCGTTTCGGGTAACTTATTCTATCCTAATGCTTCAGGAGGAGCAGGTAGCAAAATAATTACGTATACTTTCACAGGTACAAATGGCTGTGCTGATTCCAAAACGATTACGCTGAACGTCAATACATCAGGTTTTTTTATTGGGCAAGGCTATTGCCAAGACCAAGCCCCTACGCCTTTGGTAACTTTTGGTAGTTGCGGTGCGATAACGGGGGTTAATACGGCTTCGTATAGTATGCCTGCTGCCTCTATCCAGAATCCAAGCGTAGGCGTTTATAATTTTGTGCCAAGTGCTATGACCATACCTGCGGGGCAAGATTTTGTGCAATGGAGTGGAGCTGTTTTTACGCCAAGTTGTATCGCTTATTATATTACTACAAGAGTATTTCGTCCCGCCACGCCTGCAATAAGTAGCTTGGGCGGTGCGACAGTTTGCAAAGATGAAATAGCGACTTATATAACGCCTGCGCATACTTTTACGAATGCTACAGGCACAGTCGTTTACACATGGAGTTTTGATACAAGTGGGGCATTAGTAGATGGCACGATATTGAGTGGGCAAGGTACGAATATTATTGTCGTAAGATGGAACAATGCGGGCGGTGCCAAATTGCAGGTTTCGCAAACTATCAATTATACCAATCCTGTGGCTACGTCTTGCTCTAAGTTGGCTATTTTTAATGTAACCATTAACCCGCTTCCCTCAAGTACTATTGCGCAAGCACCCAACACGCCTAATATTTGCCAAGGAGCTATCCATACCTATAGTACAGATTTGATAGCAGGACATACTTATAACTGGACGATTATCAATGGCACTATAATTTCAAACCCTGCTCCTAATAACGTTATTACGGTACAATGGAATGATGCCGCTACAGGTTCGGCTATATTGGGTACAGTGAGTTTGTTGCGCACTATCACGGCTACGGGTTGTCAAGCCACTACAAATTCCACTCGTACCCTTCAGCCTTTGCCTAATCCTACCTTATCTGTAGGGAATACGGCTGTTTGTTCGGAGGACGTAGGCAAGGTTTATACCGTAACGCCCAATACTGTAGGGCATACCTATACTTGGAGTATTATACCTGCGGCTAATGGAACAATTATGACAGGGGCAGGCACTAATAGCGTTACTATCAATTGGGCTACTGTGGCAGTAACTACCACCACTACTTTACAGCTTATTCAAAAAAATAATGCTACTAACTGCGAACGCACTTTATCGCCCACGATAACCATCAACCCTTTGCCTATTAGTACGATTACCTCTACTACAGGAGGGGGCGTGAATGTTTGTGAAGACAGCGAGCATACGTATCAAACCCCTGCTGGCTCGTTTTTTTATGCATGGACTGTTACAAATGGCACTATTGTGGGCGCATCAACTGCCGATAAAGTAATTGTAAAATGGGCGGGAGGAGTGCCTACAGGTACAGTCAATTTAACTAAAACACATATAAGCACAGGCTGTGTGAAAACTGGTAGTCTTGTGGTAAATATTATTGATTTGCCTAATCCGTTAGTAACAGGTGCTTCGCCTATTTGTGCGCTTAGTGCGAATGTTTTGTACCAAACTACAGCGGTGGTGGGTAATACGTATCTTTGGGAAGTAACTGATACCAATAATAGTGCAGTTCCTTTTACAGTGGTGGGAGGCAATCCCCATCAAATACAAGTGAATTGGGGGGCTACAGTATCGGGAAGGGTAAAAGTTACCCAAACGACTGCTACAGGCTGCGCAGATAGCAATAGTAAAAATGTGGCTATCAATCCGCTTCCCAATCCCTTTATTTTGGGCGCGCCTGAAGTGTGTGCCAATGCGGTGGGCATTAAATATATAACACCTCCTACAGGCAATAACTATGCTTGGACTATTACGGGTGGGACTGTAGTATTTGGTGCCAATGCCAATGAGTTTGTGGTAACGTGGGGGGCAACAGGAGCGGGAACTATCAATTTGACTGAAACCAATCCAAGCACTACTTGTACCAAAAGCACCAGTTTGGCAGTTACGATACGCCCCTTGCCTACCCCTGCTATAACGGGCGCAACGGCTGTTTGCCAATCGCAGGATAGTGTTGCTTACAGTGTGCCCAATGTAGTGGGGCATAAATATAAATGGAGTGTGATAGGGGGGGGGATAGCATCAGCGTCAGACACAACCAATGCCATAACCGTCAATTGGGGAACAGGCAGTACAGGCAAAGTAGAAGTGCGACAAAAAGACGCTACTTTTTCTACTAATTGTATTACTATAGCTTCGAGGAATGTTACCATAAATACCTTGCCTAACCCTGCCATAGTAGGGACTACTACAGTTTGCGCAGGCGCAAGTGGGCAAATATACACTACCACAGCCGTAACAGGGCATAGTTATGCTTGGACAATAATGGGCGGTACTATCAGCGCAGGCGCAGGTACGAATACGATTACTGTAGATTGGGGCGCAAATCCTACTGGAGCGCAAGTGAAGCTAACTCAAACAGATAACAATTTTGCTACTAATTGTAGCAAGATAGTTGCACAACCTATTGCGATACAACCCTTGCCTACCCCTAACATTATGCCCACCACCAATACGTGTATTGGTTCTACAGTAACCTATCAAACCCCTTTAATTGGAGGAGCAGCTTATATTTGGAGCGTAATCAATGGTTCTATTACTGCAGGGCAAGGCACGAATAATCTTACTGTAAAATGGAATGATACAGGCACGTCTGGTAGTGTTAGAGTGGATCAAACCTTATCTTCTTGTAATAATGCAGACATAAAAACCATTACTTTTAATCCACTCCCTACGCCTATGGTGGTAGGCAATGCAGAATCTTGTGAGCTATCTGCTTCCCCTATTATCTATACGACCGCTAATAATGCAGGCTCGACTTATACATGGATGGTAACGGGTGGTACATTTACTGCAGGGGCTAATCCTTACGAAGTTAATGTATCATGGGGCGTGAATGGTACAGGTACTGTGCGGGTTACAGAAACCAACAGCAATGGCTGCACAAATGCGCATACGAAGACAGTGATAATAAATAAATTACCCAACCCTGATATTACGCCTAAGGCGGCGGTTTGTGTGAACTCATTTTCGTTTTATCAAATTACACTGAATGTAGGCTCTACTTACGTTTGGAGTGTTAGTATGAATCCTGGTGTAAATTCCAATGATTTGTATCCTGTATCTCCTAATGAGGTGATTATACTTTGGGGTAATGCAAGTATTGCTACCATTACCGTAGAAGAAACAGATATAAAAGGTTGTAAAAAAACGACTACGCAAAGTATTGTTATTAATGCGCCACCTGCGCCTATTGTTTCAGGGCCTTTAGAGGTTTGTGAAAATCAAACAGGTGTAATCTACACAGTCCCTTCAGTAAGTGGCAATAAATACAAATGGTTTCTGAATGGCGGAAATGTTATTGGAAGTGACACACTTAATACCGTTACAGTGAATTGGCAGAACTATGCGCAAACGGGTGGAACAGGTTCTATTTCTATAGAGCAAACGAATACAACTACGAGCTGTGCAGGTTATAATGATGATGGTCTTGTAACTATTCACCCATTACCCAATCCTATAATATTAGGAGATACAACGGTTTGTGCTAATATTATGGGAGAAGTGTATGCTGTTATAGACTCAGTAGGGCATAGTTATGTTTGGAGCATAACTGGAGGGACAATAGTAGCAGGGCAAAATACGCACAGTATTACAGTTAATTGGGGCAGTAATCCTTTAGGTGCACAAGTAAGCGTTACACAAACAAATAATAAATTCCCTACTAATTGCAGTAAATTAGTGAAGCGGAATATCATCATTTACCCCTTGCCGATACCTGCTATTACGCCCAATACCGCTATTTGTGAAGAGGCTGTGAGTGTATTGTATCAAACCGCTTCCATAACAGGATCTACTTATGTTTGGGAAGTAACGGGAGGAATTTTTACTTCAGTAGCAGGTAATCCAAATCAAATTTTAGTAACATGGGGATTGGCAAACGCAGTAGCAGGCGGGGTAGGCAAGGTAAAGGTTACGGAAACGAATGCGAATAGTTGTATTAAAGTCATTACCCAAGATATTCTACTTCAAACTAAGCCTAATCCAACCATCAGTCCCACAACTGCCAGCTGTGAACTGTCTGCCTATAATACTTACCAAACGGCTAATACGGGAGGTTCTAACTTTTTCTGGACTGTGGTAGGTGGTGTCATTACAGACCAAAACGGAAGTCTAATTACGGTACAATGGAATAGCTTAGCCCAAAATATAGCCAATGGTGTTACCCCCAATGTGAAGGTCTTGGAAGTCAATGCCAATAGTTGCGAAAAAGAAACAAGCCAAAACATCATATTGCGTGCCTTGCCTGCCCCCGTTATTGCAGGCAATCTGTCGGTGTGTGCTTTCTCCACCCAAATGTACAGCGTTCCGTTGGTGAGTGGTCATAGTTATGTTTGGACGGTTGCAGGAGGAGCAACTATAGGAAACAATACAGAAAACACTGTCTTGGTAGCATGGGGGGCAAACCCAGCCTTTGCGAAAGTGCAACTCGAACAAATAGATAATAATTTTTCGCCTACTACTACTTGTGAAAAATACATAGAAATACCTATAACTATAAACCCCTTACCTACTCCTAACATCACGCCTATTGCCGCTATTTGTGAGCAAACATTGGGCGTTGCCTATCAAACTCCCAATAACATGAATAGAACGTATGTTTGGTCAGTCATAGGTGGCACGATTGTTTCAGGGCAAAATACCTCAAACATTATCGTAAACTGGGGGCTTTCCAGTGTGGTATTGGGGGTAGGCAAGCTAAAAGTAGTAGAAACTAATACGCTTACTACTTGTAAGGACTCGTCCTTAGTAGATATTAACTTAAACTTATTGCCGAATCCAAGTATTAGCTCCACAAGCACAGAAGTTTGCGAACTTACTGTGGCTAATACTTACCAAACAGCCAATACAAGCGGTTCTAACTTCTTCTGGAGTGTTACTGGAGGGATTATTACAGGAGGGCAAAGTACGAACCAAATAACCGTTTCTTGGAATGCTACAGATGTGGCAGGTGTAGCCTCTACAAGGCAGGTTACAGTGAGAGAAACTAATGTTAACGGCTGTATCAAAGCAATTACACAAAATATTACCGTAAATCCACGTCCTGTGCCTGCTATTACAGGGAGCTATGAAGTTTGTGCGATGCAAAATGACGTAATTTATACAACGCCCAATGTAGTGGGAAATGAGTATGTTTGGTCTGTGGTAGGGGCTACGCAAGTATTAAATCCCACTACCAACCAAATTACCGTAAATTGGGGGAGCGTAGCTTTAGGGGCATCTTTGCAAGTAACAGAAACAGTAACGGCTACAGGATGTACGAAAATCACTGCCTTGCCTATTATTATTCGTTCCTTGCCTACCCCTGTGATAATAGGTGATGTGGCTGTTTGTGAGCAAAGTGCAGGCAAGATGTATCAAGTAACTCCAGTGGCTAATCACAGTTTTGTTTGGAGTGTAACGAATCCAACTCAAAATGTAATTGTAGCAGGACAAGGCACCAACATTATCACCGTAAATTGGGGCAGTGTGGCTGGTTCTGATACGATTAAAGTAGTACAAACAGATAATAACTTTGCGACCAATTGCTCCACTACAAAAACGTTGAACATAAATGTATTGCCCTTGCCTACCCCTACTATCACAGGCGACTTCAATGTATGCGCAAGCGATACGCTCTTGAACACACCTAATTTTTATGATATTACTTACACTACGCCCTTAGCGGCCAATAGCTCATACAAATGGACAGTAAGCAACAATGGCAAGATTGTGAGTGGGCAACTCACGAATCAAATCAGGGTACGATGGACGGACCCGTCTTTGACTACGCCTTTGAATACCACTACAGGTACTGTAACAGTTCTCCAAGAAACTACTGCGCCTACGCCTTTTTGTTTGGCATCTGATACGAAAACAGTAACGATTAAGCCACTTCCCATTACTAATTTCAATATTGCCAATACATGTTTTGGCGAAGTTACTACCTTTACACCTGCGGTGATAGGGGCAGGATGGACTTGGCAGTGGGCTTTTTCTGAAGGAAGTACACTTACTTCAGATACACCGTCTCGCACTTTCCTTACTTTAGGAGCTAAAACAGTGAACTTGGTAGTAACAGCTCCTAATGGTTGTCAATACAAATTGAATAAAACATTTGTCATTCACCCTGTACCTGTAGCTAAATTCTCTTATACGGGCAGTTGCTTGGGTGGCATTAATACTACACAATTTACAGACCTTTCTACCATAGCCTTACCCGACAATATAACGCAATGGCGTTGGGATTTTGGAGATGCTACGCCTATTAGTACTTTGCAAAACCCTACCCATACTTATGCTATAGGCAATAGTTATAACGTAACATTGACTGTTACTACCAATAACAATTGCGCACATACTTATACGCAAGCAGTGCGTATCTTCCCTACAGAAAAACCTACTGTAGCCATTCCTTATAACCAAAACTTCCAAGCAGGCAAGGGCGGTTGGTTAGAAGGAGGCATAAACAGCACTTGGGCAATGGGTACACCTGTAGCTCCTCGTAAAATACTACCTACAGCAGGCGATATTGTGTGGACTACGGGCTTAAATGCCAATTATATAAACAACCAAAAATCTTATGTAGAAAGTCCTTGTTTCGACTTGAGTGCTTTAGATAAACCTATGATTTCGTTTGATATGTGGTCTTACACAGATATAGGAGGTGATGGTACAACAATTCTTTATACTACAGATGACGGGATTACATGGAAACTATTAGGCAAAAAAGGCTTGGGCGTAAATTGGTATGATGTGCAAAATATCTTAGGCTTCGATGTAAATACTTCCAATCCTACCAGAGAAGGCTGGACAGGTACACAAACGGCTTGGGAGTCTTCCCGTTATAACCTCGATGCCGTAAAAGCTGAATCGGTAGGCAAGACAGTGCGTTTTCGTGTCTTTTTTGGAAGTAATAGCGATAATGCTGTAGGTACATTTGATGGCTTTGCCTTTGATGATGTGTTTATTGGTAATCGTCAAACGACTGCTTTAGTAGAGCATTTTACGTCTATGCTACCAAGTATGCAAGCCGAAAATGATATTGTCAATAATTTATCTATGGAAGCAGTTAAATTGCAATACCACACCAATTTGGCTGATAATTCCAGCTTTAGCGATAAAATGTATAAGGATAATACGACTGACCCTACCTCACGTGCTTTGCTATATGGACTCAAGACAGCTCCTCGTGCAAGCATAGGCGGTATTGTGAATCGCGATGATGCCTTTAGTGTTTGGGGATTGCCCGAAGTGGATAGGCAGATATTGGGTACGCCTGTGTTTGAAATGGGCATTAATTTCTTGCCTACCCCTGCCGATAAACTCAATATTCAGGTAAATGTAAATCCTAAAATAGCTTATACTGAAGATATTGTTTTGCACATTGTATTGGTAGAGAAAGAGATTACGACTACGCAATTAGGACTAACGGGTACTACTATCTACAAGAATGTAGTGAAGAAAATGCTCCCAAGTGCGGCAGGCAAGGCTATTCGAACTGATTGGATAGCAGGTGCTTCGCAAAATTTCTTAGAAACAGTTACACCCTATTCACTTTCACAGAGTACGGCTTTAGCTCCTAAATTTTATGACTGGAGTAAGGTAAAAGTAGTGGCATTTATTCAAAAATTCAATACTAATGAAGTTTTGCAAGCAGTAGAAGCTACGCCAACCTTTATTCCTTCGCCTGTTACTGCCTTAGCTGATGAAGGACAAGGAACGTGTAGAATTTATCCTAATCCTGCACAAAATGAAGTGTTTATTGGCTTTGATGAAAGTGCCTTCCGTACCTACAACTGGGAAATATTAACCCTACAGGGGCAGTCTATCGCACATGGGACTATCCAAAAAGGCGAACAAGGCACAAATATTGATACACAAAAGTATCCATCAGGTATGTATATTGTAAAAGTGAGCCACCCGCAAAATAAAGCCTATTGGACAGGCAAATTAGTCGTCAAAAAATAAGGAGAAAGAGGTGCGAAATGACAAGTACGAAGTACGCTATGCTGTAATTAATCCTTTTCTCTCTTAAAAAAGGTTTTGAATTTGATAACGGCACTGTTTAGTTAAAATGCCGTTATCAAAATCAAAAATCGTCAATCAAAAATCGTTAATCAAATTGTTCATGCGCTACTCTTATAAATTAATACTTGTTTTATTGTCTTTGTTTTTTGTACACAGCTTGCCTGCCCAAGACTGTCGTGATGTGCTGAGGCGTGCCGTAGAATTATACGAAAAGGGACACCTCAACGAAGTGCGCGAAGTCTTAGCTGATGCGTGTATCCAAGTCTTGCCTACTGAAAAAGATAAAGAAGAAGCGTACTATTTATTGGCGGTCGCCAATTTGTACATGAAAAATTTGGACTCGGCTAAGGTTGCGCTCCTTACTATTTTGCGTAAAAACCCAGAGTATGTATGCAAGCAAAAAAGCCCGCTCGGTTTTCAAAAATATTACGAAACCTTTAAAACAACGCCTGCTTTTATTATAGGTGGCAGTATAGGATTAAATACCTCTGAAATAAAATCTATCAAAGCCTATACTTTAGATCAAGCCAATGTAGGCAAGGAAGGTACTTATAAAAAAGTATTTGGTTTTCAAGCGCATGGGACAGCAATGTTGCCTTTGACTCCGCGTATATACCTCGTTGGTGAGTTTGGCTTCAAACATTTTGCTTATGAGTTTGAAAATACCCAATTTGGCTACAGCAAAGTTCGATTTCGAGAACGCCAAAATTGGCTAGAACTTCCTGCTATGATTCGCTATAATTTTGGCAACCCATACGTATTCAAAGATAACAAAAAGTTTATAGAAAAACTCAATCCTTATATAGTTGTGGGAGCATCGGGTACTTTTCTACTTGGTAGCACCGCACTTGCTTTTAGGCAAGATGATGCCAAAAGTGACCGCGCTCTTGACCTTACCTCGCAAGTAAATATGAACGCCATGAGACATACATGGGGGTATTATGCCATAGTAGGTGGAGGAATGGAATATAAAAATGGACGAGCTATTTGGAGTTTAGCCTGTAAATACACCATTGGCTTGGCTGATGTCGTAAAATCAAAGACGCGCTATGATAATCAAAACCTGCTGTTTAGTTATGGTTATATAGATAGCGACATCAAGTTCCGAAATCTTACTTTTTCGCTTGGCTTAACTTACCCTATCTATAATCCTCGCCAGCACAAAAAATTTCATATAGAAGACTTAGAACCTATAGAAAAGTAAACAGATTTTATACTTCTTTTAAGTGTAAAGTAGTTGCTTCATTTATTACCTTCATACACATGAAAACAGTAGTTTAATTGGATAAAATGCCAGCCTTCTTAGCCTTCGAATTATCATACAAGGTCAATGAAGGCTTACTCCGAAATCCCAAACTGGAGATGCAGGTTCGAGTCCTGTCTGTTTTCCTACATTTATTGATACTATGAAATCCTATACCTTATTACTTTTTTCTTGCCTACTCTTTGCCACTTGTACTACCAAAAATAGTGGCGAACCAAATGAGCTGGGTTTTTACGTCAAGCTATTGGGTGGTTCAAAAGATGATGTGGTAAATGACGCATTTTTGAACGAACAGGGCGAAGTCATTGGCACAGGCACCACCAAAAGTTTTGTGAATGCAGGCGAAACAGTAAATATGTTTATATTCAAAACAGACCGTTTTGGTAATAAAATATGGCAAAAAAACTTCACAGGCTTAGAAGGCAATTATATCACGCCTGCAAGTGATGGGAGCTATTTAGTATTGGGGACAGAGCCTGCTATACCCTCAGTGAATAAAAGAATACGGTTTTGGAAAATAGGGGCTGATGGAACTTTGCAAAACGAAAAATTGATTACCGCTGACAAACACATTACGGGACTTTCCATTGGTATCTTGCCTACCACACCTACCGAAGCCGATTATATACTGCTTGGAGGTTGGCAACAAATATCCAATATAGGTTTTATAGAGCAAACAAAAAATTATTTTGCAAGAATAGATAAAAACGGTATCTTAAAATATGATAAAAAGTATTTTACAGAAGGCTATGATTTTAATACGCCCCAAGTGATGCGAACGCAACCCAACGGCGAGTCTATAGTAGCAGGTTTGGTGAATGGGCAGGCAAGATTGATAGCCATAGATGCCGACTTGGGGGTGAAATGGGATTTCTTTTATAACTCCGATGAGGCAGATTCAAACTCTGCTTTTACGGACATACAAGTTACAGGCAATGGCTATTTGTGTGTGGGAAATACTATAGCAAGCTCAACACATAGTATGCCTTTTATAGTCAAAACAGGCTTTATAGGCGAGTTGATGTGGAAGAAAAATATAAAACAAGACAATAGCATTGTAGTAAATTCTATCAATCTTGCCCAAGATGGTGGGTATATTTTGACTGGAACTGTTACGATTAAAACAACTGAGAACACGCATACAGATATTTGGGTAGGCAAGCTGAATAGCACAGGCGATTTAGAGTGGCAGAAAAACTTTGGCGGTAAACGCAATGACGTAGGTAAGACAGTGCGCACTACACAAAATGGTGATTATGTAATATTGGGCAATATTACTTTTGAAACTAATCAAATGATTGCCTTAATACGTATGGATAAAAATGGAAATCTAATTCAACCATAAATGAATATCTATTTAGCCTCGCGCAACGCGCATAAAATACTTGAAATAACGACTACCTTGCCTGCCCACGTGGTTTTAAAGTCACTTGACGATATTCCTTGCACCGAAGAACTGCCCGAAACAGGCGACACAATACCCGATAACTCCTTAGAAAAAGCGCAATATGTTTGGGATAACTATCAGGTAAACTGTCTTTCTGATGACTCAGGCTTAGAGATAGAGGCATTGGGAGGCAAGCCAGGGGTTCACTCGGCTTATTATAGTGGCAGTCGCGACTTTGAGGCAAATATCCAAGCGGTTTTGAAGGAAATGCCTGCGGAAGGTTCTCGAAAAGCCTGCTTTAAAACAGTCATGACGCTGGTATTGGCAGGCAAGGCACATCAATTTGAAGGTATTGTCGAAGGGGAAATTCTGTTCGAGAAGCGTGGTGAGCAAGGCTTTGGCTATGACCCTATCTTCTTGCCTACGGGCTATGATAAGACTTTCGCAGAAATGACTACAGAAGAAAAAAATAAAATAAGCCATCGAAGTCGCGCCTTAGCCAAGGTAGTGGCTTTTTTGGAGAACTAATTTGAATGGAAGAATCAAAATAACTCCTTCTGTATTATTTTTAGTGATAGCGCATTTGTCATGCTGAACGTGGTGAAGCATCTCGTTGTTGGATGAGGATTTGTGAACGAAAAACAAGATTTTTCGCTTCGCTCAAAATGACAAACTTCTCTTTTCACTTAAAAAAATACCTTAGGAAAAAATACAGAAGGAAATAACTTGCTTTTACCCTCATCACACCTTTGTAACCCCTTATCTTTTAACCCTCATCTTTGAATTTTTATGCCTCAAATTATTTATAACGTTACGTGCAGTGTAGAAAATGACATTGCTGAAGAATGGTTAGTGTGGATGCGCAAAACGCATATTCCCGAAGTAATGCAAACAGGTCTGTTTCTTAGCTATAAATTTTTGCGTGTCATAGGGCCTGTAGGCGAGGAAATAGCTGAGAGTACCTATGCGGTACAGTATGTATTGCCCGATATTGAAACTTTTCTAAACTATACTAATAATTTTGCGCCAGCTTTACAAGCTAAAACTGCTCAAAAGTATGGAGAACGCGTACTTGCCTTTCGTACGCTTTTGGAAGTGATGGACTAACCATAATTGCGTTTACATATCCTATGAAAATTATACTTGTGATGGGCATATTTCTTTTGGAGCTTGCCTGCCCTCTATTAGCACAAAGCGATAGTACGAAGTTGCCTTTGTTTATCTTGCCTGCGGATGAGATTTTGCAACAAGTAGTGAATACAGCTGATGTAGAGGTATCGATAGCCAACAAACGGAAGCAAAGTTTAGCAGAAGCTCCTGCGATTGTAACCGTGATTACTGCTCGAGAAATTCTACAATACGGCTGTAGAGATATTGCCGATGTGTTGCGACTTATCCCTGGTTTTGAATTTGGGATAGATGTGCAAAGTCTTTTTGGACTTGGTTTTCGGGGCGTGTGGGCGCATGAGGGTAAAGCATTGATGATGGTCAATAATACGGCTATTAACTGTTTTGGCTATGGTAATAATAACTATTTTGGTATGTTGCCTGCAGCGATGATAGAGCGTGTCGAGGTGATTAGAGGACCTGGTAGTACCTTGTATGGTGGTTTTGCAGAAGTGGCTGTTATAAACGTGATTACTAAAAAAGGAAGTAATTTGCGCGGGGTAGAATTATCTTCGCAAGTGGGGGCATTATCCACTAAAGAACTTACCAAAGGCGGTAATTTGAGCGTAGGCATCCAAAAAGATTTGTTGGAAATGAGTTTTCATGTAGGCACTTTATCTACACCGTTGTCGGTACGCACCTATGAAGATTATGCAGGCAATGCTTACCAAATGGGCAAACAAACCTCGTGGCGTAGGTGGTCGCATGTGATTGCGCAGGGTAGTTATCGTAAATTAAATTTTTCCTATAACCGCAATCAGCAAGACTTTTTGGCACAAGACTTTTTAGGTACTATACCCGTTAATCCTGTAAAAGGTATTTATACGAATCAATTAAATTTTTTTGTAGAAACCTTGCGCCTGCATTATGAAATACCGATAGGCAAGCGATTTACCTTGAAGCCTTCTTTTGAAGCTTCACGTGGCAATCCTATTTCTACAGCTGCAGCTACTACAAGTTATCCGAATGTATCACCTACTACATACTTGAATCCTGCAGACCTTTGGCAGAATGCTTCTACCATAGGCAGACGTTGGCAAGGCGAGTTAGAGGCTGAATATAGTATTACTGATAAAGATGAGCTTTTGATGGGTGGTGGTGGACAACTGCATACGCTTTATTCTGTGTCCTCTCAAGGTACGAATGGTTTGCAAACAAGTCTGAATCCTGCTGATACAACGAGTAGGATGTGGCGTACAAGTGGGCATGCGTTTGCCCAATATACCCATCAGGGTAGGCAAGTTGGGTTTACTGTGGGAAGTCGTTTTGAAGCTACTCCTTTTGGTAATGCAGTTGCGCCACGGGCTGGATTTACGTTTATTCGACATAAACTGAATGCTAAATTGCTTTACGGTAGGGCATTTCGTGTGCCATTATTGTACCAAGCGTTTACGCGACAATATATAGCAGGTAGCCTTAAACCTGAAATAACGAATACATTTGATTTTGAAATAGGGTATAAATTATCCAAACAAGGCTATATACGCGCCAATGCGTTTCACACACAAATAGATGCACCCATTACCTACATAGGGGCTAATAATTTTTATCAAAATTATGGGGCATTGCGCACCGTAGGCGCGGAGGCGGAATTGAAATGGCAGGAAACGAACTATCAATTTTTTGCTAATATTGCTTATGCAATACCTATCCGAAAATTTACGAGTGTAGAATTTATTAACCAAACACGTGATAGATTTCTTGCCTTGCCTACCCTGAAACTGAACGGAGGAGGAAGCATTACTTTCCAAAAAATTACGCTGGGTACTACATGGACGTGGCTGGGCAAAAGACATGCCCAAACGAAATTTTCTGCTTTGAATAGCACACTCACTAATGTTATTTTCGAAACTCGGCCTTATCCTGCGCTTTTATTGGGCAATGTAAACTTGTTGTGGGCAGATGTTTTTGCCAAAGGATTAACCTTAAGACTTACAGGGCATAATGTGTTGAATAGTGGATATGTGGCACTGCAACCTTATTATGGTGGACACGCGCCTATGCCTGTGCAAGACCGACAAATAGAACTTGGATTTATACTAAAGCTATAAATAAATGATGACACAAGAGGCTTACATCGCCTTGCATACTTCGAGTGAAAGTGCTCTTTTGCAGGCATTACAACGCGAAACACACTTGAAAGTATTGCAACCACACATGATTTCGGGAACAGTGCAGGGACGCTTATTGGCGATGCTCTCGAAGATTATAAACCCTACCTACATCTTGGAAATAGGCACTTTCACAGGATATTCCATGCTGTGCTTGGCAGAAGGACTGACACCACATGGGCAACTGCACACCATAGAAGTAAATGATGAATTAGAGGAAATTATCAGAAGGCATATCAGGCAGGCAAGTTTAGAAGCGCATATTACGCTGCATATTGGGCAGGCACTTGAGATTATCCCGACCTTGTCTGCCACGTTTGACCTCGTGTTTATTGATGCTGATAAACTTGCCTACCCCCAATATTATGAACTTGTGCTTGCCAAAACGCGAGCGGGTGGTAGTATTTTGATTGATAATGTGCTTTGGAAAGGTAAAGTGCTTGATTTGGATACGCATCAAGACAAAAAAACGAAAGCCCTACATGCTTTTAATCAATTAGTAACACAAGATACAAGGGTGGAAAATGTATTGCTCCCACTACGTGATGGGCTGATGTGGGTGCGAAAATGCTGATAAGGTTTTTTTTAATATATAGGTTACATATTCATAATATTCAAACGGTATTATTGAGGTTAAAAGGCTGTATTTTTGCACTGTTTTTGAGTGCAGTTTAAACCAAACCTACATGAGTATTTACTTAAAGTTTATTATGCTGTGCTTGTTCTTGGTTTTTTTTACCGCAGGTACTTTTTTTTATTTCGCTAATTTAGAATCTCAAAAGCTGATGCGCGAACAAATATTGGGCGACCTCACGCAACAATCTGCCAATAGTATGCGAAGCATAGAGCGGTTTGTGTATGAACGCATCAGCGACATCAGTTCTCTATCAAATAATACGTTGTTGCGCAATCCGCAAAGCTCGTCTGAAGCAATTACGCAATACCTTAAAAAACTCCATCAAGTGAATGAATTGTATTATAGTTTTTCATTTTTTGATAATAATCGGGTACGTAAAGCTGATAGCAAGGATTTAGACATAGGCAAGCAACACCCTCTTAGTATTTATTGGACGCAAATTGGGGCAGGCAAGCCTATAGTAGTGGATATTTCTGAGTCCAAATCTGCGAAAAGTATAGTGCTTCACTTCGCAGCAACAGTGTTTGATGTTGAAAATAAGCCTGTAGGGGTTATTGTTTCGCGTATCTTAGTGGATAAATTGTACGAGGTTTTTCAAGAAATCCCATACAGCAAATACATTAAAAACAATTTGCATATTGACTTAGCCGACAAAGAAGGACTCTTGCTATACTCCAATCACAATAAAATAGGCGTGTTGAAAAGTATCTTTAATGATATAGACCTTGCTAAATGCCAAAATTGTGAAACGGCTGTGAACTTTGTCGAAACAAACAAAAAGCTGTATTTCTGTGTAAAAGAACAGGGATATTTGAGTCATGCGGGCAATAAGTGGCAGTTAATAGTGTCTGTTCCTACACATAAAGCCTTTGCTCTTTTAACTCAACTGCGCAATAAAATGCTGTTCTTGCTTGTGCCAATAGGCATTATTGGCATTCTAATTTCCCTTTTTGTGGCACGAAGGTTGTCAAAACCTATTATCAAACTTGCTCGTGCCGCTCAGCAAATGGGAGAAGAGAATTGGGATGCCGACACGCACGTAAACACCCATGACGAATTGCGTGCTTTGGGCAAGCAACTTCATAAAATGGGCGTAAAAATTAAACACAAAATAACAGAGCAACAAGCCTTAAACGAGGAACTTTCTACTAAATTTGAGGAGATTCAAGCTCAAAAAGGGCAAATTACCAAAGCGTACAAAGAGATAAGAGAAAAGAATAAAAGCATTACCGAGAGCATCATGTATGCCAAAAAAATACAAATGGCTATGCTCCCCAATGAAGAATTATTGTTAGAGTACTTTTCAGAGTATAATCTTTATTTTCAACCAAAAGACATTGTATCAGGCGATTTTTATTGGTTCAATAAAATAAATGTGCAAGACAAAGAGTATATCGTTATAGCTTTGGCTGATTGTACAGGGCATGGTGTTCCTGGAGCTATATTGGCTATGCTTGGCAGTAATTTACTTTCTAATCTTATTACTTATCAACGTCTGATAGATACAGAAATAATCTTACATAAGCTGAACAAATATATCAAAGAAGAGCTAAACCAAGTCAATAGCGATGATAGTACAAGTCATGATGGCATGGAAATAGCCCTTGTAGTAATAGACGTAAAAGCAAGAATTTTACAATTTTCGGGAGGAGGAAGACCTTTGTACATTATTCAAAACGGACAGTTAATAGAACTGAAAGGCGACAAGATGACTGTAGGTGGCGTTGGGTATATACAAAAATACCATAATCCTAAAGAACCCATTATCATTACCTCAAGGCGTATTTTGTTAAATCCAAATGATGTGATTTATATGTTTTCTGATGGGTACAAAGACCAATTTGGTTCAGACAAAAATATAAAAATGGGTAGCCGATATTTTAGGGCATTTCTTGCCAATATGCAAGCCGAAACTCTTTTTGCGCAAAGAGAGTTGCTTGATAAACATTTTAAAGATTGGAAAAAAGACCATGAACAAACCGATGATGTCTTGGTATTAGGTGTGCGTATGAAGTAGTTTTGTGTGCAAAATGGTCGTAGCAACGAGCTTAAGGACGCTCTTCGCTACAGACTTCCACAAAAAATGTCACAACCATTACTTTTTCCTTGAATCTACTATTTTCACATCTTTTGGCAATTTTGAAGTGTCAAAATCAAAAAACTTAGGCTCTAATTTTACATCGGGTGTAATGGTTACAGTGTAAGTTGTATAAGTGCCGTTGCGTAACCAAATGCGCCAGCTATCCATGAGGCTTGTTTCTTTGTTTATCCAAATTCTGAACTTCATATATTGGCGGGAATGTTCTTTGGGTGCAAATTCTATGATGTCGGCAGGTTTTTCAGTACCTGCTTTTACGGCATCTTTGTTCTCACCTACGTACTTATACATCAGTCCGCTACTCAAAAAGTCTTCGCGAAATACTTCGTCAGGTGTGAGCAAACCGTCTTTAGGGTCGTAAGTACTGATAATAACCGTCTTTCGATTCTTGTGGTATGTCCAAATGCTTTTGCCATCAGTCAATACTTCGCGGTCTGGGTAAGTAATCTTATGGCGTAATCCTTGCACACACCCTGTAGCCGTATATTGCTGGTCGAGTTTGTACTCTGCATTTTCACTTTTATAGACAAAATCTATCTTTATGTTTTGATAGGTTTTATATTTTTGATAAGCACCAAAAAGAATAGTTTGCGCCTTAGCGTCAGTTTGGCAGTGGGCAGGCAAGCTACAAGTAAAGGCAAAAAACAGCGTGAAAAATGTATATTTCATATTGGAGCGGATAATAATGAGAATGTGTCTTTAGAACGTAAAAAAATTTTTTTTCATGTGCTTTGCCCAAAACTATTGCCTGTCAGCTTTTTATAAATAAAAAGGCTAAAACTTCAGCTTTCCCAAAAGTTTCCAGCATCTCAATTCTTGTTGCACAAGCGGAGGGATTTTTTGCTGTAAGCATTCTTTTTCGTAGGCAAGGCGCGTTAAAAAGGCAACAGTCGCTTGGTCTGTGTGTGTACGAAGTTCATGGCGCATATTATCGGATAATATAGCCAAGTCGTGCCAATCGCCTATAACTTCTTCCAAATGCTTGAGGTCTTGGTATTGTTGGGGCGTGGTAGGCGCGAATACAAGGTGTAAAACATAATAAATGGACTTTATCATTTTGCGAGCCTCATGCAAACTATCCTCTTCTGTAGGTTCTTGTACCAAAAGGCGGACATTAGCAAATCGATACCTCAACAGACTTTCCGTATCTATAGGCAATGTTTCTTCTGAGATAGCGTCCAATATTTTCTTGAGCGTTCTTTTTTCGCTTTTTATATCGCCTAATTTTACGTGTTGGGCGGTTTTTTTAAATTTATGAAAAGCTATATTTTGTATTTTTTTCAGGTGGGTTTCGTAGGCAAGTGGCGCAGGCAAGTTCCAATCCTTAGCACACTTGAGCAATAGCCGTTCTTGCACTTGGGCATCTCGCAACTTGCCTGCCACCCTAAATATCTCCTTGAACGGTTTGAAATAATGGCTTATTTCAGTTTCTTTAGGCAAGAGTTCAGCCAAAAAGTCAAATAATGCTTTGATGCGTTTTATACTAACCCGAAGCTCATGCAAAGGCTTCTCACTGAAAATAGCCTGCGCCAACTCAAGGTTTTTCAACGCGAGGTCGTGCTGTTGCTCAAAATACTTCTTAAGTTTTTTCATATTACATTTTAAGCGCGTTTTCTTTTTGAGTAGCAGATACTACTTACAAAGGACAAAACAACAGATTTGCTACTCAAAAAGAAAACGTGCGCATTTTAAGCAAAGATAGCGCGTTATTTTGAATTGTGTACGTTTTCTTTTTGCATATATCGTTAAATACTTACATAAACCTACAAGAATAGACAATAGTCAAATAATTCATTATGAGTTGATTACAAAAAATATAGGCAAAATATCTGTATGTTCTTTATGTTAATTTATTTTTAGCAATATTTTTGCTACCTTTGTGGGTAAATTGTATATACATGGAAAAGGAAAAAATAATTGTTGGCTTGGATATAGGCACTACTAAAATCTGTGCACTTGTAGGCAGGAAAGACGAATTTGGCAAACTTGAGATACTCGGCATGGGCAAAGCCCAATCTGAAGGCGTAGTGCGTGGAGTGGTAGTGAATATAGATAAAACTGTAAACGCTATTACACAAGCTATTCAAGAAGCTGAAAATCAAGCCAATATTGATATACGCGTTGTAAATGTAGGTATTGCAGGACAACACATAGAAAGTTTGACACAACACGGCTACATTACACGTGCTACTGACCACGGAGAGATTAGCCTTGATGATGTGAATCGCCTTACCAATGAAATGTACCGCACCGTTACACCCGCAGGCAAGGAGATTATACACGTGATGCCACAAGACTATACAGTCGATGGCGAAACAGGTATCAAAGAACCCGTAGGTATGTCAGGAGTCCGCCTTGAGGCAGATTTTAACATCATTACTGCCCAAACAAGTGCTATTCGCAATATCAATCATTGCGTAAAACGGTGTGGCTTAGAAATAGACAACCTTATCCTTGAGCCGATTGCGTCGAGCATGGCTGTTTTAACTGATGAAGAAAAAGAAGCAGGCGTAGTATTGGTCGATATCGGTGGCGGTACAACTGATGTAGCTATTTTTCATGAAGGCATCATGCGTCATACGGCTGTAATTCCTTTTGCAGGACATATTATTACGGCTGACATAAAACAAGGGTTACAAGTTACAGACAAAAATGCGGAAATTCTTAAAATAAAGTTCGGCTGTGCTATTGTTGAGTGGTTAGACGAAAATCAATTTGTAAACGTGCCAGGTTTGCCAGGTCGCGCTGCCAAAGAGCTTTCTATCAAACAGTTGGCACATATTATCGA
>JAYTNK010000562.1:0-15222 GCA_043748375.1 Cytophagales bacterium | reverse complement strand
TTTCAAAAGACTACAAAGATGGACACCATAAACCTTGTATCGTTTTTCTGCTCATAAAACCAAAATTCATAGAAATAGACATAGTACCACATTCCTCACAAAATGTGGCACAAACCCAAGAAGAAGAGGTACTTCAGGAATGGATTGCCCAAACAAAAAAATCTTTTGTAGCGTGGGCATCCAATATGCCTGAAAGCCATTTAAACGAAAATTGCAAAGCTGAAAAGGTATTTAGCGAATATATCGATCATATAGATCTTATTGAAAACTATATGGAAAACAATAAAAAATATATTTATTACTTACTTGAAGAATATATACAAAAAATTGGCTACCAGTTGCAAATCAACAACAACTTAGAAATCCAACTCATCCCATGTACCCCAAAATAACTAAAACCTATACAGGCGAAGCCCTCGAAAATGGCAACAAAGCCCTCGACCTCGCGTCTTATTTTGCTACTCCAGCTCTCGTAAAAGCGGTGAATCTCGCCTGCTTTTTGGGCAGACCACTCCTGCTTACAGGCGACCCTGGCTGTGGTAAAACGCTTTTGGCTACTTCTATAGCCTACGAATGGTATGAAAAAGATTATACGGACTATTTCAGGGCTTGGCACGTGAAATCTACGAGCAAGGCACAAGACGGACTTTATACTTTTGATGCCTTGAGGCGGTTGCAAGATGCGCAAATAGCAAGCAAGGGATTGCAAAAACCAGAAGACTACATCACGTATCGAGAATTGGGCGATGCTTTTAGGAATACAAAAATGGATTCTCCATTTTTGGTATTGATTGATGAAATAGACAAAGCATCGATTGATTTTCCGAACGATTTGCTGTTGGAATTAGATAAATCAACGTTTTTTGTACCTGAATTGGGCGCAAACCACCAAGTAAAAGCCCAAGTACAACCGCTCGTTATCATCACAAGCAATAACGAAAAAGACTTGCCTGCCGCTTTTTTGAGGCGATGCATCTATCATCATATCCAACCACTTGAAAAACCCATATTGACAAAAATACTCAAAGCAAATGATATTTCGGACGCTATCCTCGATACAGGTCTGGAAATCTTTATACATCTCCGCGACAATGCACTCCACAAAGGAGCAGGCAATAAAACGGTTTCTACCAGCGAATTGTTGGATTGGTTGCGTTTTCTTTCATATAGTGGCAGGCAAGGTGAGGAAACAGCCATCCAAGCACAACTACAAAAGTGTAAACAAGCCATTGCAGACAAAAAGCCCTTGCCTGCCCTCCCTTATTTTCAAGCCCTGCTAAAAACAGAACAAGCCCAACAAGTCCAAACAAATGAGTAATAAAGCCCTTGACAACCTGCCTTTATTTGATATTTTTGAGCAATGGCAGACGGAGTATAAATTACATCTTACCGATTATGAAGCCTTTAGGCAAGTTTTTTTACATACTGATTGGTGTGCAGATGAGCTTACTTTGGTCGAAGTCTGCGCTATGCTTTGGCTCAAAAAAGAAGCAGATAGAAAAATTTTTGAGGAAAGTTGTGGAGTGGCTTTAGAAAAATTGAAAAACAACCTTCAAAACCAAATACAAGCTAAAACACCTGCAACTACTGAACCTATCCAAAAAGAAATAACGAAACCTACAGATGACACTACCCAAAACAAGCAAGAACCAGAAACTGAAATACCCAAAGTAGAGCCTGAACCACCTATCAAAAAAACTGAAAAGCCTACTACGCAAAAATTTTAGTTTTGATGAAGTCGAAGCAGAGGCAGGCAAGGAAATAGAACCCAGCTTGCCTACCCAAACCAACACCTACACATTCCTATTCAATCCCACCCATCAAACACCTCTGAAAGACCGAAATTTGCAAATACAATGGCGCAATTTTAGAAAAATACAATATAAATCCGATACAAATGCACTTGACTATCAGGCGATTATAGAAGAAATAGCACAAAATAAATTTCTTACGCATTTGCTATACGAGCGTGTGCCTTACAATGAAGCAAAACTTATCATTATTATAGATGACAGTTCTTCCATGTTGGCGTTCCAACGATTAGCCACACAAATCGCAGAAAATGCCTCCAAAGTTACCCAAACCCAAGTTTTTTACAACAGAAATTTGATTTCAAATAATTTCATACAAAAGCAAAAAGGAAAAGAGGACAAAATATATAAACACGAACAATTTTACAAAACCTATTTACACAAGGCTTCTGTGCTGTTTATCAGTGATTTGGGGGCAGTAAAAACTTCTTTCAGTTCATATCGGATAACGCAAATGGCAGAAATACAAGCTAAAATGTACGAAAGTAGTGCGAAAAATATCGTATGCCTCAATCCTATGCCTCGCGAAAGATGGATAAACTGCTCGGCTAAGTTTATAGCTGAAAAACTTACGACTTTGCCTGCCCATGAAGACGGAATCAAACAGGCGATTTACTACTTGCGCGGGTAGGTAAGGCAAAAAATATTTGTAAAACAGCCAGCAAAAATGTACCTTTGTAATATGGAAAATATCAACGTACTCAAAAATGATTTGATTGCTTGGATTCAGCAAGTCAATCAAATACAGGTGTTACAAAAAATGCTTGCCTTCAAACAAGAACAACAAACCATAGCCGACAAAAAAAGACGCGAAACACTTTTTTTTAGCTTGGCAGGTTCTTGGGAAACTGCCCAAACAGGCGAGGAGCTTACAGCCCTCATATACCAAGCAAGACAAGACACACCCCGCGAAGTAATTTTATGAAAAAGTATTTGCTTGATACCAATATCTGTATTCACTTTCTCAAAAATGAATACAAAATTGTAGAGAAGATGGCAGAAGTGGGTTTTGAGCATTGTTATATCTCAGAGCTTACTTTAGCCGAGCTTCTATTTGGGTTAGAATATGGTAGTCCCGAAAGAAAAGAACGAAATTTACAAAACTACCACAAACTCATGGAGGCATTTGGCGATAATATTGTCCCTATTCGGGTGTGTTTTGAAGTATATGCTATTCAAAAAGCATCCCTCAAAAGAGTAGGACAAACCATAGGAGAGTTTGACATGCTTATAGGCTGTTCCGCGCTTGTCAAAGAAATGACATTGGTAACACGCAACACAAAGCATCTTGAGCGCATAGAAGGTCTATTACTCGAAAACTGGGTAGATGCTTAGTTCTTTATTTTTTAGCAAAAATCTAAAAAAACACTGTTCATGACCAATCCCCTATTCAAAGAAAATACGACTGAAGACAAAATATTGATAGAAAAGCTCTCCCAATATTATCAAGTGAAAGGCAAAGCCTCTTTTTATTTCTTGTGCCATGCCGCCCTGCCTTTGTTTTTTAGGCTGGATTGGCTCTATTACTTGTGGGCAAACTTCCGACAAGACATTAAAACTAACACCCAACAAGAAGTACCCTACCACGCCGTAGCAGACGTATTGCAAACGCCTTTTTTGGCGACTATAGGCATAGAACTCTTTGAAATGGAGCAAGGAGTACGTGATTTTTTATTGTACGAACTCGAGCAGGCTTTTGGCAAAGCGCATATAGAAAAATTAGCTTCTTTTTTACAGCAGTACGCCCAGCAGTGCATACCACAAGGCTATGAACGCGAAGCCCACCTACAAAGTGCGTTGATAATACAAGATGCACACCAAGCTGCCCAACATATAGGCAAGGCACTCCAACACTCCATACAAAATGAGCAACCACAAGAAACTAACCGACTCCTTTATGTACTACAGTCTTTGCTCTCGCCTGTAGAAACCGAACATAAAAAACCACTCCATAACTTAGAAAAACTTGCCTCCCTGCACCAAGATATACAGCAAAACCCTGAAGAAAAACCAAAAAACACCCAAAGATACCCCAAACTCTCTACCCAACCCTCCAAAAATTCACTCCTGCTCGAAGTGCCAACAGCTTATTGGGACGGCATAGAAGTAGAGGGAAAACCACGCAAAACCATCATCATAGCACACGCAATACAAACGCAAAGCACCTCTCAACAACAACAGCAACAAAATAACCCTTTTCTATCTGAAACAAAGCTATTTTTCAGGCCTAAAGATTTTGACAATAAAGACACCATCACCTTGCCTGCCCAAACTGAGAAGTTAGATTTATCAGGCATATTGATAGATGAAACGATACAAAATATAGCAGACCTAACGCAACTTACCTACCTGAAGCTATCTGATATGGAGCTCTCCTCGCTTACTTTTTTGGACGCGATGCAGGCAAGCGGAGGGACTTTTGAGAAATTAGAGGTATTAGATATATCCAATAATCAACTGACTCAATTTAAAGCAGAGTATTTGGATTTGATACTTAATTTGAAGGAGTTGTATTTTTTCGGAAACGTGGTGGGTGATTTGTCTGAAAATATAACAAAACCAGATACAAACTGCCTCAATCGCTTAAAATGCCATTATAAACAAGACTACATAGAAACTGTAAATAGCGTAGATTTTAAGATGATTTCAGTAAAAAATGGTAAAAAATATGTAAGTAAGTTAAGTGGTATGGAAGGACTTACAAATCATGTAGCAAGGATGATGGGAGGTAACCCACCACATGAGGAAAAAATAGATATAGAAAAATTAGAAGATTTTTATATAGCCGAAACGCAAGTTACACAAGCCCTTTGGAAAGCTGTCATGGGTAATAATCCTTCTTATTTTGCAGGTAAAGTAGAAAAACCTGTAGAACAAGTGAGTTGGGAAGATGTACAAATATTTTTACAAAAATTAAACACTTTGGTTTCTAATAAAAATAATAAATGGCTTTTTAGATTGCCTACAAAAGCAGAATGGCAGTATAGCGAAAATGGTGAGTTGAAGCACGAATATGCAGGAAGTGATAACATAGAAGAAGTAGCATGGTATAAAGAAAACAGTTATAACAAAGGTGATAAACATCGTGATTATGGGACACATGCCGTAAAAAATAAGAAGCCAAACTTATATGGTTTGTATGATATGACGGGGAATGTTTGGGAATGGTGTGAAGATTGGTATGACGAAAATAAGACAAGTCGTGTATTATGCGGTGGTTCATGGCGTGATAAAGCCGAATATTGTAATACCGATTCGTATGCGCCTGCAATTCGCGAAAATTTTATTGGCTTCCGCTTAGTATCCGCTCCACTTTTTGAGGCGTTGGAAGAAAAATAGCACTATAATATATTTTTTAGCCGTTGTTTGTGTCCTCACAAACAACAAATAGAAAATAGTCGTTTGTAAGACACAAACAACGGCGCGATTTAATCTATAAAAAAACTATCAGTAGAGGGCAACCCTCTACTGATAGTTTTTTTACCCTATTTGATGGCAAAAGAGCGATTGCCTAATATTCGTCATAGTTGAATAAGAAGTCGTCGCTTGAGGGGTAGTCGGGCCAGATTTCCTCCATGCTTTCGTAAGGTTGCCCGTCGTCTTCGAGCTTCATGAGGTTTTCACGGACTTCGGAGGGCGCGCCTGTTCGGTCAGCGTAATCGACTAATTCATCTTTGGTTGCGGGCCAAGGCGCATCTTCTAAGTGAGATGCAAGTTCAAGTGTCCAATACATACGTTTTGGTTATTTTTAGGATTTTTAAAAAGGTGATTAATATCTTCTTGTGTTGTGGGCAGTTTGTCCTTTCAGCTCGTGTAGCATTTGCTCCAGTTCTCGGAGGAGTATTCGCTTTACACCGAGCTTGCGTTTTTGGGTATTGAGGTTGCTTTCAGCCCTTTTGTAGTCGGGTGTCCCTTTTTGTGGGAGTATGCGGTGCAGATTAGCGTCTGCCAATTGGATTTCGGCTTCGTCTTTTCGGATAAGTTCACGCATAAAGCTAACCTTTATGCGAAGTTGGTCTTCTTGCGGCTTGTGTTCTACGTCTGGGTATTTGCGTTTTACTACGCGGAATAGATAGCTAATTTCGAATATTTTATCGGAGGCAAGTCGGAATCGTTCGCTTGATTCGAGGTCAATAGTACGATAGACCATCGTAAAGTTTTTCCACTCCATGAGTAGTTCTTTGGCACGTTCTACATTATGCGCGTTTTCGATATTCAAATCGATGAGCATATCCATTTCTATGCACATACCATTTTCGAGTCGTTGTCGAATTTCTATGGGATTTGCTTCGGGGTATAGTTCCTTATAGACTTTGAATTGCTTGTAACGGGTGAAGAATATATCATTGACTTGCCTGAACTTCTCCCATAGTTGGGTGGCTTTGCTGTGTGGTACTTTTCCACTTGCCTTCCAGTCTTGTTGCATATCTCGGAATTCTGCAAACGCACTGTCAAAGTCATCAGAAAACTTGAGGTCTTCTGCGTATTGCAGTATCCGTTTGTAGTTATACATATTATTTTTGATTTGACGGGCGCGGTTTTTGAGCAAGTTCTTCTTGTTTTCAAAAAATTCGGCATATAGTTCGTCAAAACGTTTTTCTATGTATGCTTGGTGTTCCGTGAGGACTGAGCCTGTTTTTATCCATTTCAGTTTCAGCTCCTTGATGCGATCTGTGGCAAGGTTCACATCGGGGTCGTCCATGCAGGCTTCGGCTTCAGCGAGCAGGGCAGATTTTATTTCATAGTTTTTTATTCTGTTTACCGCAACCATAGTGCGCAGTTGCACTTCAAGTTCATCTAAACGATTAAATAAAGTAAGGTAATTGCCTAATCCATCAAAATTAGAAAGATAGTTTCTCATGTGAATGAGTTTCATCAAGAAGGACCCTTTATTTTGGGCTTCTTCTATCATGGAGGCTAAGTCATTTACTTTTTTTTGTGCGAGTTGAAAGCGGTCTTCAAAATATTTGAGTGATGCTTCGGGAGATTGCTTAACCTGTCCAATCTTGCGGTCAGAGTAATCTAAAAAGCCTTTGAGGTAGATGCCCTCATCACGAACATAGCCATATTCGTGTGTAAGCTGAAAATTTTCCATTTTTCTTAATTTTGATTTTTGGGTGGTGTTATCTTTAATTAGGGGTGCAATTATACTGTTTTTTTTGAAAAAACAAGTTTTTAAGGATTGTATTGCAAATATTTTTCCACTTTTCAATTATACAAAAAAAAAATGAGAAAAACAAATGCAGGCAAGTTTTTTCTTTTAGCTAACCCCATACTTTAGGAGGAAATCACGCACATGAAGCCTACATATACGCCTTTCAAGCGGTTTTATAGCAAATTAACAAAAAAAAAATTTTTTTTTTTTGGATTTATAAAAATAAACAACTACCTTTGCAACATCATTCACAACTGCTCATGTGGTGAAATTGGTAGACACGTCATCTTGAGGGGGTGGAGCCTGTAAGGGCATAGGAGTTCGAGTCTCCTCATGGGCACAATTACATAGCCTTAGTCATTCAGACGAAGGCTATTTTTGTATTTTCAAAACTATGAACGAACAACAACAACCCGATAACCAACTCAACATCGAGCTTTCTGAAGACATGGCAGAAGGAGTCTATGCCAACCTTGCTATGATAGCGCACTCACAAGGCGAATTTGTGCTGGACTTTATCCGCATGATGCCAGGCGTACCCAAAGCGAAAGTAAAAGCGCGTATTATTCTTACGCCTGAACACGCTAAACGATTGATAGGTGCATTGATTGACAACATCCAAAAATACGAGGAGAATTTTGGAGATATCGCACATCATCAAGAATCTAATTTCCGCCTGCCTATGACCTTTGGAGGCACAATGGGCGAGGCATAACCTCTTTTACATGAATACCTATAAAACAAATAATTTTTTATTTTATAACTTTGCTATTTTGTAGGACGAATTTATTAACTTTGCAAATCTAATTTTTTGATACGATAACAACGCTTAACAGAAGCACCTTTACGGTTATGACCAACGAAACTAACGAAGCTATCAACCCCTCTACACAAGAGGAAACTCCTGAAATCATCAACGACAATGTACTTGAAACTTCTGAAATAAGTACAGAAGAAGTACCTGCAGAAAAAGAGGTTGATGAACAAACTACCATTCCCGAAATAACAGCACAAGAGGCTGAACACGAAGAGGAAGAGGAGGAAAACGAAGCCGAACAGGTAGATTATTCACGCTTTACAAAGCCTGAGTTTTTAGCCACCTTGCATACTTTGGATAAGGAAACAGACTTCCGCAAAGTAATGCCCGTTCTCAAGCGAATCAAGCCCCATTTCGACAATATTGCCGAAGCGGAGCGCGAACAAGCGTTGCAGAAATTCATAACCGATGGAGGTGCTATTGATGACTTTCAACACCGAGAAGAAAAAGGTACAAAAGAGTTTTATCGATTGTTCAGCCAAATTCAAAAAAACAGAGCCAAACAACTTGCTCAATTGGAAGACCAAAAACAAAAAAACTTGGTCGCAAAAGAGGGTATCTTGCAAAAAATTCGCGACCTTGTAGAAAAAGGCGAGGAAACCAAACAAGCGATTGACGAACTCAAAAAACTTCAGACCGAATGGAAGTCTATAGGAGCTGTTCCTATGACACACACGCACGAGCTTTGGGCAAAATTTGATGCCATTGTAGATAGATTTTATGACAACCTTAAAATCCATCGCGAACTCGCTGACTTCGACCGCAAAAAGAACCTCAAAGATAAAATAGAAATATGCGAAAAGGCAGAACGTCTTGCTGAGTTGCCCGTTTCTAAAGGCATAAAGGAGCTTAACCGCCTGCACGAAGAGTATAAACATATCGGGCCTGTTCCGCGCAAAGAACAAGAAGAGATTTGGAAACGCTTCAAAGCCGCTTCTGACAAAATCTATGAAATCAAACGCGAACAATCAAAAGACAAGGACGAAGACCGCAAAGAAAACCTTGCCAAAAAATGGGCGTTGTGTGAAGTAATCAAACCTTACGGAGACTTTACAACCGACCGCGTAACCGAATGGAATAACAAATCACAAGAGGTTTTGGAAATCCAAAAACAATGGGAGGCTATCCGCGATATTCCGCAAGAAAGTGTAAAAGAAGTTAGCAAAGCTTTCTGGGGAATATTCAAAAAGTTTTTTAACAATAAAAACACCTTCTTACACGCCTTAGACGAGGAGCGCGAAGGAAACCTTGCCAAGAAAATAGCTATTTGTGAGGAAGCCGAAACCCTCATAGATACTCAAGAAGATGCACGCAAAATAGCTGACACGCTCAAACAATTGCAGGTGAAATGGCGCGAAATTGGAGCTGTTCCTTCTAAATATCGTGACAGCATCTACGACCGTTTCAAAAAAATATGTGATGGTTTCTTTGCTCAACGCCGCGACCAGTTCAACTCACAGGAAAAAGACTATGATGAGAACCTCAAAGCTAAAAAAGCTATCATCGCCAAAATAAAAGGCTTGACTATGGAAGTAGGTGTAGATCATCAGACTACTATAGATGCCGTATTGATGGAATGGAAAGCGATTGGTTTTGTACCCAAAAAGGACAAAGAAACTATACAAGAGGCATTTGATGCTGAACTTATGAACTTTGTGCAAGGTTTAACTATCACAGCAGAGGAAAAAGATAAGCTACATCTTCACGCTGATATGGCGGTTATGCAAGATAGTCCACAAGCAGGTCGCAAAATCCAACAACGTGAGCAAGCATTGCGCCGCAAAATAACGAAAACAGAAAATGATATTGACACGCTAAACAATAACATGGGCTTCTTCTCCTCTAAAACAAAAGGAAACAGAGCCAGCGCGTTTCAAGCAGATTTTGAACGGCAGATAAAAGAGGCTACAGAATCTTTGGTTGCCCTCAAAAAACAACTAAGTCTGTTGCAAAATATCTAACATTGTTATCACCAAAAAAGCACTACAAACCTATCCTGAGTTTGTAGTGCTTTTTTTTTGAGTTACAATTTTAACCGCATTTATCCATCATTACCCAACATTTTTACTTTTTTTTCATTGATATATACATTAGTTTTTAGGTGATTACTTGGGTAAAAATCAATATTTTTGATGTGTAATAAGTTCAAAAATACAAGATATTCGCTGTCCTCAATGCCTCGTGCTTCTGCGTTCCATTCATCTAATTGCGCTGACAAATCATGTACAACATAACTCAGCCTAAACAGCAATGCTTGTCCATTATCAGGGCGGATAAAGTTGTTCAAAATGATTTCATACTGATATGAAAAGCCACTCCAAATGTCGCCAACGCCTTTATGGGCTATGTGAAAAATACAGGTTGTGTCAACAGTTTGCGTTTCGCTTGCCTGCACTACAGGTACAACTATTCCAAATAATTGCTTAAGCGTATTAGGGAGTTCTGTAAGTAATTCCATGTAGAAAATAAAATAGTTAAGTTAATGTATGTTTTTGGCAGGCAAGTATTGGCTCAATATCCTGCTACTGCGTCATCGCCACGAAAATCTGCTGTCCCTTGGTATGTGCCGTCTGCTTTGCGAAGGATAGCTTCTACCCGTCCTATGTTTTCGGTACGCGGTTTTAGATGATATCCTTTTTTCTCCAACGCTTTGGTAGTTTGGGCAGGCAAGGCGTTTGGTTCGGGTTGAATCGTATCGGGTAGCCACTGATGGTGAAAACGCGGGGCGTGTACGGCATCTTTTAATGGCATTTTATAGTCAATCACGTTTAAAATAATTTGCAAAACGGAAGTTGGAATAGTAGAGCCACCTGGAGTGCCAACAACCATAAACAACTTGCCTTCCTGCTCCAAAATAGTAGGCGACATAGAACTCAAAGGATGTTTGTGAGGCTGTATGGCGTTTGCTTCCGAGCCTGTTAGTCCATATTTATTGGGACTGCCTACCGCGACACTAAAGTCGTCCATCTCATCATTCAACAAAAAACCTGCTCCCTCCACTACTACGCGTGAGCCGTAAGCATCATTCAAAGTGGTGGTAATAGAAAGCGCATTTCCCCATTTATCTGTAATAGAATAATGAGTAGTTTCTTCACTATCACTTGGTTGGAACACGCCATTTTTCACTTCGTTTGATGGTGTAGCTTTTTCGGGGTTAAAATCTGCGATACGTTTTTTCAAGTATTTGGTACTCAATAAATTGTCATAGGGAACAGGATAAAAATCAGCATCACCTGCATAATGCGCCCTATCTGCGTATGCACGGCGTTCTACTTCTACTATAGCTTGTATAGATTCGGGCGAGTGAAAGCCTTTGGTAGGCAAGTCGAACTTGCCTACCTCCAACATTTTGAGGCATTGCAATAGGATAGTTCCCCCTGCTGAAGGAGTACCAGCCGTGATAATGCGATAGCCCTTATATTTGCCTACCAATGGTCTACGCCATATAGCTCGATAGTTTTCAAGGTCAGTGAATGTAATAATGCCGTTACGTTTTTGCATTTCTCGGACTATTTTTTCAGCCACGACACCTTTATAAAAGCCATCACGCCCCTTATCGCGTATGTAGGCAAGGGTTTTAGCAAGGTCTTTCATGTGCAGGGTGTCGCCTGTTTTCCATTTGCCTTTTGGGTGCAAAAGATGATGGGCAAAAGTACTGTATTTCCAAAGCGTGTCCTGTTCTTTTGTAAGCCGCTTGGCTTCTTTTTCGGTAAGTATAACGCCTTGCTCTGCCAATTTTCGGGCAGGCTCGACCAAATCGGCAAAGGGCAATGTACCAAAACGCTGATGTAGTTCATACATACCTGCTACTGTACCAGGCACACCTACCGACAAATGCCCTTTCAGGCTTTTGTTTTCTATAATGTTTTTGTTCGCATCAATATACATATCTCGGTAGGCTTGCATGGGTGCTTTTTCTCTATAATCCAACATACCTACTTCGCCATCTGACTTGCGATAAATCAGCAAACCGCCTCCGCCAATATTGCCCGCGATAGGATAGCAAACCGCTAAGGCAAATTCAACCGCTACAGCGGCATCAAAAGCATTTCCTCCCTTTTTTAGAATATCTATACCTATTTGAGAGGCAAGCGGGTGTGCACTCACTACCACACCATTTGTATAGCTTGCATCTTTCACCTGAGCGTTCGCAAACGAGTGCAAAAGCGTATAAAATAGAATTAAAACAGTATTAAATTTATTGAAATAAGTACTCATGTAAGTTTTAAGGGGTTATTTTTTGCAAAGTTACATAATCTCGCATAAATATTGATGTATAATATTATACACAAAGACACAATAAAAACATTCAAAAAATAGCCTTAAAAATTTGCAAAACATTTAAAAAAACATTATCTTTGCATATAATTTTAACAAAATCATCAAACGTATGAAAAATCTATTGTTTACTTTCTCGATAATCTTATTTATTTTAACAAGTTGCGTTTCTACAAAAAAATACAACCTGCTGGAAACAGCGTATCAAAAAGCTGGAAACGCACAACGCAATTATGAACAAGAACACAAGATTTTGCAAGTGGAATTGCTAGACCTAAAACAAAAAATAGAACGACTTGAAACGAGTAACACTGTTTTAGATAGTGTTAATCACGGATTGCATCAACGAATCATGGGCTATGTTTCAGGAAACTGGCAGGCAAAGTATGAAACTCTCTTAGCTGAATTTGAAAAGATAGCTTCTCCAAGTAAAATGCGCGGCGATGAGCCTGCACCAAAACAAAAAATGGAAGTCACTATTGCAGCTAAAAAAGGTAAGCTCCCCCCTCCCATCGCAAAGTTTGAAAAAGCCTACAGCGATAAGGAGAACAGCAAAGAGGTAAAATTGCCTACTAAGCCAAAAGATAAGGAAGATACAAAAATAGAACCTAAGCTCGATAATACAGCCAAAGCAAAAGAAGAGCCTATACTTGAACCTATCGCAGAAAATAATGCGAAAACAGACGAACTAAATTTGAAAATCCAAGCCGTATTGGATAAGTGTAAATTTGGAGAAGAGGCAAAAAAGAATCAAGACCAAAACCGTATTGCCCTACTATTAAGTGATGGCGTACTATTTGAAAACGAAGACTCACACAAGTTCTCAGCCGCAGGCGAGGAGCTTCTAAACGGACTCGTATATGTATTGAGCAAATATCCAAACACAACTATCGACCTTGTAAGCGAAGGTTATTATGCCACAGAGAAAACGAAGGAAATAGCCAAATTCCTCGCACAATACAACATCAAAACACGTACCTTGGCTAAAAACGCGATGCCACTCGCTTTCGAAACATCTGGCACGCAAAGATCAGTATGTTCACTCATTATGCGCGTAGAATAGGCATACTAATTTTATTCAATGCCTCGCAAAGTTTCTATGACTTTGTGAGGCATTTTCATAATTTTGAGCTACCTTTGTACCAAAATATCTGTTGAATATGCATAAAATTTTGATAGCGGAAGATAGCTCTGTGATACAGAATATTGCCCGCAAAGTATTAGAGTTCCAAAACTTCGAGATAACTATAGCCAAAAATGGCAAAGAAGTCTTGCAAAAACTGACTACTGAAACCTATTCTGTTATTCTTATGGACATCAATATGCCTCAAATGGACGGCATAGAGTGCGCGCGACAAATTCGCCTGCTCGAAGATACAGAGAAATCACAAATCCCCCTTGTCGCACTTACAGGCAATGCCAAAAATTATACAGAAGCAGAATTTCAAGCGGTTGGTATAAACTACTACTTGCCAAAACCGATTGATTTTGATGCGCTTGTAGAACTTGTAAAAAAAATAACGGCATGAAAATTCGCTACTCCCCCAAATTTTTAACTGATTTGGAAGATGTTTTTAAGCAGGCTGGTTACCCTGTAAGATACGAAAAAGGTAGCTTTCAAGCAGGTTATTGCGTATTGCACCAACAAAAAATCATTGTTATCAACCGATACTTTGCCCTCGAAGGTAAGATAAATGCCCTTATTGAAATACTAAAAAGTGTAGATTGGGATTTTAATGAACTCTCAGAAAAAGCCCAAGCACTCTATCATGGTATCAAAATAGAAACACAAGCAAGCCTCGATCTTTCCTAAAGCCCAGCCAATATATTACTAAGAAACAGGAAATAAATAAACTAACTATTTGTAGCTGCGACTGAACTCGCAACTACAGTTTATTTTATTTTTTAAATCGGGTTATTTAATCTCTGTTCCTAATGTATTAAAATTAGGCAGGCGAGTTACCAACTTACCTGCCAAAACCAAGCCTAAAAAGTTAGAAAAGAAGTGGATACTAATCTGCAACTTTGCCTCGTCAATTTTCTAATGCGCTATTATCAACATACCCACACTCATAGCTATCATAAGTGCATCTTCTATAATGGTTACTGTACTCATAGGCAAATTAAAAACAGCCCCAAGACAAGCGCATTGTATTTTCTTTTTACGCCATACGCTTTCCAAAACGCCTATAATACTCACGCTCATCAGTATAAGTGTAGCCCAATTAGTAAAATAAGGATTGAAATGCAGGAGGTACGAAATTCCCAAACCCAATTCTAGAAACGCATAACCATAGCCCCAATACTTAAAACGCTTGGCTACAATGTCGTACATGGCATAACTTTGGGCAAACGCAGACAAGTTTAATAGTTTGAAAAAAGAAAATACCAAAAAGAACCCTGCCATGAATGCTTGCATGAACAGCATGAAATCAAACCCGCTTTTTGAAAAACTCGAGAGGCTCGAAACAAGCGTAATATAACCAAAGACTAATAAAATAGGCTTGTAGGTACTGAACCAAGTCTTTGCCTCTGCCTCTGCCTCTTTGTTTATAGGCGTGGCAGGCTTTAATTGGTATTTTGGGTAATCTTTAAGAGCAGTTTGTAGCGTGTGGGTAGGCAAGTTTATTTCAGCATCAACTGTTGCCTTGCCTGCCAATAAGTCAATGCTAACGTGCTTTATTTCAGGAATTTGCCCAAGCAAATAGCTTACTTTTGCCTCACAACCTGTGCAAGTCATGCCTGATATGGAATAAGTGGTTGTTGTCATGATTTAAAAACAGTTTTAAGGCGTTGAAAGTTCTTTTTACTTATAATACCGCTAATTTCTATAACTTGCCTATATTTGCCACGCTTGAATTTCTAATGATGAAAATAAAAAAAATCCTTGTAGCCAATCGAGGCGAAATCGCCTTGCGCGTCATGCGCTCTGCCCGCGAAATGGGCATCAAAACAGTAGCCGTTTTTAGCGAAGCCGATAGACTCGCGCCCTTTGTGCGGTATGCAGATGAAGCAGTTTGTATAGGTGCGCCACCTTCTTCAGAATCCTATTTGAAGATGGATACGATTATCGCTACAGCACTTGCGCGTGGGGCAGATGCTATACACCCTGGCTATGGCTTCTTATCAGAAAACGCTACTTTTTCGCGCAAAGTTCAGGA
>JAYTNK010000561.1:0-1633 GCA_043748375.1 Cytophagales bacterium | reverse complement strand
AATTCATCAAAACAGGTATGTATCAACGCATACTGGTAGTTGGCGCAGAAGTACAGTCCAATATTCTAGAACTAAGCACGCGGAATCGTGATTTTGCCGTTTTGTTTGGTGATGGCGCAGGGGCAGTCGTAGTAGAGAAATCAGATGACCCTAATAGACGAATTCTCTCCACACACCTACATTCGGAAGGCAAGTATGCGGAAGATTTAATTTTAGAACACCCAGGTAGCCGCTCAAAGAACCGAATGTCGCCTGAACTCATTGCTGAGGGCAAACATTTGCCGTTTATGAAAGGGAGTGCCGTATTCAAACACGCTGTAACCCGTTTTAGCGAAGTAATTGACGAGGCATTGCAAGCAAACGATTTGACCATTTCTGATATCGATATGCTTGTACCACACCAAGCCAATTTACGCATTTCAGAAGCTGTAAGGCAAAAAATGGGCTTACCCGAAACTAAAGTTTATAACAATATACAAAAGTATGGAAATACTACCGCCGCTACTATTCCTATTTGTTTGAGCGAATTGTGGGAACAAGACCGCCTCAAAGAAGGCGACCTCGTATGCCTTGCGGCATTTGGGAGTGGCTTCACATGGGCTTCGGCACTTATTCGTTGGTAAGTGTATCGCCTATTTGGTGAAAACACTCAAACAGTGGTTTTCAACTTTAGTCAGCATATTTTGGTGGCGCGTTTTCTTTTTGAGTAGCAGCTGCTACTCAAAAAGAAAACGCGCAAAAATAAATTAGCATGAGTGCTTATTTTTTCCGTTTTTTTGTGGAACGACTAAAATGTATTTGTTTTGTAGATGTATTAGACTTCCTGCGAAAGTGGTTTTTAGAAGCCTCACACCCTGCCCTCTCTCCATTTTGAGAGAGGAAAAAGGTACTTTCGCAGGAAGTCTATTCAAATGTACTGAAAGCTTTTTTTTTTCGTTGATTAATTATCTGTAATAACGTTCATTTTTTAAAAATTACTTTACATGAAAAATATATCCATAATGCTTTTATTGGCAGGTGCTACTACTTGGAGTTGCACAACAGGCAATACAGCCGAAAATAAAGCTGTGGTAGGCAAGTTGCCTGTATTAGCCTCGCCTTTGTACATCAAAGATGCTTTTGAAAAAGACTTCCTATCAAAATTCAAATCATTCGACTTGCCTACCAAAACAAGTACCCAAATATCTTTGGGCGATACTATTCCCGCGAAAAGCGTTCTTCAATATATCCTTGAGCCTGCTCATGAAGCCAAGCTTTCTGCTTTTTTAGATTTTTGGGGCGATAATGAAGAATTAAAAGAAACTACGCGCAAAGGATTAGAAGACCGCGCTTTGAACCCAGAAAAAAGCGTGTTTATGGTTTTAAATGCAGGATACGGACAACGATTAAACTTACACCCCAATTTCTACACACTCACGTTCCAAATTATCCCTACTTTTATGGAGGGCGGATTTGCTTATACTTTCCTTGTAAATTATGATAAGGCAGGCAAGATGATGGACGCTATTCAAATAAGTGCCAATGCAGGCTATGTGGATATGCAATTATATAAAATAGCTGAAATTACAACTGATGGACTCATAAAAATAGAAAGCAAAAATATCAAACGGGGTGGTATGCAAAGTGGAACAGC
>JAYTNK010000560.1:0-4570 GCA_043748375.1 Cytophagales bacterium | reverse complement strand
TACCAATCTTGCTCAAAGACTTGCGTAAGCGAGCTTAGCAAATCGGTTGTATTCGAAGTAGTGGGAAATTGATAGTCCTGCACATATAGTAGCCTTCGGTCTTTTACGCGCACGATAGCATAATGCAAGCCTGATGCCTCAAAACTGAGGTACAAGGCATACTCATCTAATTTCTCTGGCTCAAACAGCGCACTCTTTAGGGTAAGTTCAGGTTTCATACGGGCGCAATATTACAGCTTATTTTGCAAAATAAGGCAAAAGCGAATAAAAAACTTGTCTATACTTTGGCAGGCTCAAGATTGAAGAGGTCGTTTAATACATCTATCAATGTTTCAGCTTCGCCACGTTTACAAGCCGCTTTAAGCTGTAGGGCAGGCAATTTGATGATTTTTTGCATCATGTTGCGTGTGATTTGCTCTATTTTTTCAGCTTCGGCTTCCGTAAATTTCTTTTGATAACGAGCGATTTCCTCTTGGCGAATTTGCTCAAGGGCAGATTTTAATTTTTGTATGGTAGGCGAGATTTCCATTTCTTGCGCCCATTCTTGTAACTCAACAAGTGCTTGCGCAATAATCGCCTCTACTTGTGGCACAGCTTCCAATCGCTTGCGCAAAGCTGCGTTTACTTTTGTGTTGATTTGATCAATGTTATATACGATTACACTTGCCTGCTCCTCCAATTCTTTGGAAACGCTACGCGGTACAGCAAGATCGATGATGTATTTGAATGACAAGCTTTGCGTAATAGGCAAGAGGGCAGAAGTAAACAAGGGTTGCTCGCCTGAAACAGCCGACAAGATAATATCAGCGTTTTCTATGGCGGCAGGCAAGTCTTCAAACGCTACCACTTTTGCGCCACATTCAATCCCCAATGCCTCTGCTTTGCTGTAGGTGCGGTTTGTTAAAGTAAAATCTTTCCACCCCGAATCTTTTAAATGCCTGCAAACATCTGCGCCAATTTCGCCTAATCCTACCACCAATACACGCGGATTAGGCATCGTGTAGGCAAGGTCTTGTGCCAATTCGACGGCTGTATATGAAGTAGAAGCAGCACCACTGCGGAAGTTTGTTTCCTGTACTAAACGTTTGTTTGCAAAAAAAATGGCGTGCAACAATCTATGTAAAAATGGTCCTGCTACGCCCATATCGGCAGAAAGCTGATAGGCTTGCTTAATTTGGTGAGTAATTTGTAAATCGCCTATAACTTGTGCTTCTAATCCTAAAGATACACGAAATAAATGATTGACGGCTTCAATTTCTACCAAATTTTGAAAGTATGCCTCTTGCGCTTCGGCTTGAAGCATACGCAAGATTGCTTGCGTATGGTTATGGTTTGAACTATAATATATTTCTGTGCGGTTGCAGGTAGAAATCACTAATATATCGCTTATGCTGTCCAATGTCTGCAAATTTTGTATCAATAATACGCATTGTGTCGGATTGAGCGCGACTTGTTCACGCACAGCTATTGGTGTATTTTTATGAGATATGGATAGTGTTTTAAAAATAGGAAGCATAGATGGGTATATTTGGGTATTGCTATTTGGGCTTACAAAATTACAGCATAATAGAAAAGTGTAGCTACATAAACCCTAATTTAAAATGATTCTAAATAACTTGCCTGCCCTTCAGCAAAATAAGTCCAAATAGTGCAAGCAAACAATGATTTTTATCAGCTTAACCAAAAAAAAGTTGAAAGAATTTAATTTGCAAAATAAAAGCTACTAACAATTTTATTTTCAGCGTTTTATATTTTTGTTTTCGTAAATTAGCTGTTCCAAAATATAAAAATCATAAATATTCACTAATTTTGCCAAATTATTGTAGCCCATGATGAAATTTACCCTCCAAGCCATAGCTGACCTCGTAGGCGGCACTGTAGAAGGCAATCCACAACAGGAAGTTTGGCAACTCGCCAAAATAGATGAACCTGCACCAGTTGGTTCTATAGGCTTTTTTGCCAATCCTAAATATGAATCTTATATTTATACAACCAATGTTACTGCTTTATTGATAGCCAAAGAGGTAGTATTAAAAAAAGAAATCTTGCCTGCCCTGATACGGGTGGACAACGCTTACACCGCTTTTACGGTCTTATTGGAAACCTATAGCGAAGCTGTGCAACAACAACAACTACAAGCAAAACGAGGGATTGAACAGCCAAGTTTCGTAGGCGAGGGCGTACAACAAGGGGCGAATATTTATGTGGGCGCATTCGCTTATGTAGGCAAGGGCAGTATATTAGGCAATAATGTAAAGATTTTTCCGCAGGCTTATATAGGCGATAACGTAACGATTGGTGATGGAACAGTAGTGTATGCAGGCGCAAAAATTTATGAAAATACGGTTATAGGCAACAAATGTACAATTCATGCAGGAGCAGTCATTGGGAGCGAAGGGTTTGGCTTTGCACCACAAGCCGATGGTAGCTACCGCAATATTCCACAATTAGGCAAGGTTATTTTAGAAGATAATGTAAGCATAGGCGCAAATACCACCATAGACCGCGCTACTTTGGGCGAAACGGTTATTTCTGAAGGGACAAAATTAGATAACCTCATACAAATAGGACACAATGTTACGATAGGCAAGCATACGGTTATAGCCGCTCAAACAGGCATCGCAGGCTCGACCAAAGTAGGCGATTATGTGATGATAGGCGGACAAGTAGGCTTAGCAGGGCATATCAACATTCCGAATAAAACCCGCATAGGCGCGCAAGCAGGACTTGGTACGAACCCGAAAGAAGAAGGCGAAACACTACTCGGCTCGCCTGCCTTTGCGGTAAAACAATACATGAAATCGTATATCATTTTTAGACAACTGCCTGAATTGCAAAAACGCATAGATACTTTGGAAAAAATAATTAAAAATAAATAGATTTTTTGTTTAATTTATTGGTTAGGAATTGAAATTAAATAAAATATTGTTTTAATAATTGTAAAATACTGATTATCAGTGTTTTGTAATCGTCAATTAAAAATCGTCCTTATATGAAGCATATTGTCTTATCTTTGTTTTTATCTTGTCTAAGCCTTATAACTTATGGACAAACCCTTGCCTTGCCTACCAACCCCAACACAACAGATGCGAAAGGATTACGTCAAGGAAAGTGGACTATTTTGTATAATAAGGATCTCATGATAACCACGGATACGTCTAAAGCGGCATTTTATCGACTTATATCTTACCAAGCCGATAAACCTGTAGGCTTGGTGAGAGATTATTATAGAAATGGTATCGTGCAAATGGAGGCTACTTTATTAGCAGATCGCCCTCAAGAAGTAATAGATGGCTTGGCGATTTCTTATGATGTAACAGGTAAAAAGGAAAGTGAAACTATTTATAAGAATGGGAAGGTGGAAAGCGAAAAAAATTTTCTTGATGAAAATAGTTGGAAGTATCTAAATAGTAAAGGTGAAAAATTGTATAAACAAGTCAAATACAAAGAAGCAATTTCTTTTTTTGAAAAGGCAAAAATACAAGCAGAAAAAGAATTTAATAAAAAACATAAAAATTATATTCAATCTTGCAATAATTTAGGAAATGCTTATTTTGCTCAAAATTTATATAATAAAGCAGAAACAGAATATTTAGAATCTAAAAGCATCAATGAAATTACTATTGGAAAAACAAGTTTAGAATATACTATTTCTTGCAATAATTTAGCAGGTTTATATATGCATAAAGGTTTATATACTCAAGCAGAAGCTTTATATATAGAAGTTAAAGATGTTAGAGAAAAAATATTAAATAAAAATAATATTTATTATATTAATTCTTGTAACAATTTAGCCATTTTATATAAACGTATTGGCTCATATGCTAAGGCTGAATCTATGTATATTGAATCTAAAGATATTTGTGTGCAAATATACGGAAAATTCCATGTTAGATATGCTACTATATGTAATAATTTGGCAGCTTTGTATAGTGAGCAAAATTTATATAATATGGCGTTACCTTTGCATATAGAAGCTAAAGATATTCGGGAAAAAATATTGGGTAAAGAGCATCCTGAATATGCACAATCTTGTAATAATTTAGCACAATTATATAGTGAACGCGGTTTATATGTGAAAGCTGAGGCACTTATGATAGAAGCAAAAAATATTCAGGAAAAGATATTAGGTAAATTTCATACAGAATATGCTATTTCATGCCATACTTTAGCAACTTTATATTATATAGAGGGATTATATGATCGGTCAAAAGCATTATTTTTAGAAGCTAAAGATATTAGGGAAAAAATATTGGGTAAAGAACATCCTCATTATGCCATTTCTTGTAATAGTTTAGGGGGATTATATCATAAGCAAGGTGATTATGCCAAAGCAGAATATCATTATACAAATGCGAAGACTATTTTTGAAAAATTATTTACTAAAAAACATCTTTACTATGTTAGTGCTTGTAATAATTTAGCTATTTTATATAGTGACCAAAAATTATATAATCAAGCTATTTTATTATTATTAGAAAATAAAAATATTCTTAATGAATTATTTAGTACATCGCATAGTGATTATGCCAAAGTTTGTAGTTTTTTAGCACTTTTATATGAAAAAGAA
>JAYTNK010000559.1:0-9182 GCA_043748375.1 Cytophagales bacterium | reverse complement strand
TGTATAGGCTTTTGCGCAATCACGAAAAAGCCTTGCAATACTATAACGAAGCCTTGATACTTAATCGTAAAATTGATTATAAACTCGGTATAGCTATCAATCTTAATAATATAGGCGAGATTTATACTGCACAAGGCAAGTACAAAGAAGCTTTAATCCATATTTATCAATCTTTAGAATTGTGTAAAGAACTGAAAGACAAAAGACGTATTGCCCTAAGATACAATAATATAGGGGAAATATATGAGAAACAACAAGAAAACGAAAAGGCAAGAAAGTATTTTGAAGAATCCTTATCTTTGAATGGCGAAATAGGCAATAAAGTGTACCAATCCATAGCTTTATGCAACTTAGCCAAACTGTCTTTGAAAGAAGGCAAATTAGACATAAACACAGCCGAAAAAGCCTATCGCATAGCTAAAGGCATGAAAGCAAAGCGCGAAATGAGCAATGCATTAAATGTATTAGTAGCTATTTATGAGCAAAATAAACAATATGAGGAAGCATTTGAACACTACAAATTATTAAATTTATACAAAGATAGTATAAATATAGAAAATGCTGATAAACAAACTAAACAAATTCAGTACGATTATGAACTTACCAAAAAAGAAAATGCTATCAACATACTTGAGAATGAAAATAAAGTCCGCGTACAACAACAACGAACCCAATTAGTTTATACCATTGCTTTTGGTGTAGGTGTTTTGTTGCTGATTGTACTTATATTTTTGCAATATCGTAAAAACCTGCATGAAAAGAAAACTCAAAAATTGCTCAATGAAAAAAATGGGGAGATAATGAGTAGGCAAGCCGAACTCATTGAACAGAAAGATTTAATAGACGAACAAAGACAAGACTTGGAAAAAGCCTATCAACGTATGTTAAGAAATGAACGTTCACTAGAAAAACATATAAATAAGTTGAGAGAGAGCGAAAAAGCTATTGAAAAGCAACACAAAGAATTACAAATACAAAATGACAAAATAAATAGTAGCATTAAGTCTGCCTATGTAATACAGCAAGCTATATTGCCATACGATGAAAAAATAAAGGAGCTGTTGAACCATTATTTCATTGTCTATATGCCCAAAGATATTGTTTCGGGTGATTTTTGGTGGCTGAACGAAGTGGAAAATAAAACATTCCTAGCCACTGTCGATTGCACAGGGCATGGCGTAGCGGGTGCGTTCATGACAATGATAGGCAATACCTTGTTAGACAAAATTATCCGCCTTCGTGGTGTGCATAATCCTGCTGAAATTTTAGAGGTTTTGCATGAAGAAATACAAATTGTGCTTAGGCAAAAAGAAAATGCCAATAATAGCGGCATGGATATGTCTATTATTTGTATCGAACGCACCTCGACAGAAAACACACTACTCACTTTCGCAGGTGCAAAACACAGCCTTTATTATATTGAAACAGACGAAGCGGCGCAAATATGCGAGCTGAAAGGCACAAGGAAAGCTATTGGCGGCGTACAAAATAAAAATATAGAATTTGAAAATCATAGCATCTCCCTTAAAAAAGGTAGCTGGATTTATACAGGTTCTGATGGATTGGCAGACCAAAACAATACAAAAAGGAAACGATTAGGCGAACAACGCATTAAAGAAATTATCCTGCAAAATTATCAACAACCTGCACAAGTACAAAAAGAATTGTTTGAAAAAACCCTACAAACACACATGGATGGCACAGAACAACGTGATGATATTCTATGGATTGGATTTCAAATCTAAGGTTCTGCGAAAGTTATTACGGGATAGCCACGCTGTAAGCGTCTGTTATACACTTTATCACCCCGCAAAAGCCTGAAAAACAGATGCTTACAGCATGACTGCTCATATATTTTAGCAGCTTCCGCTATAACTTTCTAAGAACCAAAATAGTCTAACGGTCTGATTTTTTGCGATGTTCTTAAATTTAGATACTTGATTATCAAATACTTAAAAAACCTAACAGATTCTTAGATACAAGCCCAAAGCTTTTGATTAAATCATCTTCGTTTCATTTTCTCTTTGCCACGCTAAAAGGTTACTTTTGGATAAAAGGCTTCATGCCACGTATGCCCATATCGACTACAGGTTCATTCAAAAGCGGTTCCCACTTGCCATTGGGGTTAGTGTCTGTCCATTCAAAACTTTGATTGGTAGAAAGGCTTACTTGTATAGTTATATCATTTGTTTCTGTGCCTGTAATCACCAAAGGCGTTATCAGGTTATTATCTAAAAAAGCCCCCGTTACCACACAAGAGCCTGCAGGAATAGGCGAGGTGGCAAAAAGCGGATTGGGTACTGTGGTCGCGCCTTGCGGGGCTTGTCCAAAGTTTATTGTATTGGTAAGTGGGTTTTCAAAAGCCCAAAAACCCTGTAACTTTGCGTCATTTACGGCAAGGGTTTGGTTTTTTACTTTCACCGATTCGATATAAGTACGATACCCAATAAAAGAGGCTATTGTACTCGTTTGGTCTGTGGTTTGCCCTGCTACAGTAACCCGAAACTGTATGTTATAGTTTTGGTAGGCAAGCGATAAACGCAAATACGCATAAGTGCCTATAGCCTCTTTCAAAGGAAGTGAAAACAGCGTTTCGCCCTCACCTACAGGATTGCTTTGCGAAAATTCTATGGCTTTATCCATCGTAGGCAAGGTGCGTTCTGGCGCGCGATACAGTACCTTGCCTGCCCCCAACGCTGTAGTAGCCACAGGGGAAAGCTCGATATAATTCGCGCTCATTTTATTAAAAATAGGACTTTGTGCGCCATTGCCTGCTGGTACGCTAATAAGTTGCCCATTACTTCCCAAACGATCTTGTGTAGCATCAAACTTGAATTTAAAGATTAAACGCGGTTCTGGAGTGGGAGACAAGTTATTTTGACTTTCTTTTTTACAGCTTGTTATCGTGCAGATAGCTATCAAAAGACCTATTTGGGTTATTTTCATCTGCAAAAATAGCTAATTATCACTGAAAGCATACTGTTTTTTGACTCATTTTAAGCCAGGTTAAAACTCTTTTTTATTCGCTTGTATAAGCAGATACAGCGTTTGGTGTATCACCAAAAAACGAAGCGAAAAATAAAACCCTTGCCTACCACGCGGGCAGGCAAGGGCATTGTATGGTTTGTACGTATATTTTTACAATACTTTGAACTCAATTCTTCTGTTTTTGGCTCTGTTTTCTTCGGAATCATTGGGCACTGAGGGCTGAATAGAGCCGTAGCCTTTGAATGATAGGCGAGTTATTGGAATACCTGCTTTTATCAAATAATCTCGTACCGCTTGGGCGCGGTTAAGCGAAAGCACGTTATTCGCCTCTGCTGCGCCAATGTTATCCGTATGTCCTGATATTTCGCCTTTTACGTCTTCGTTTTCTTGTAAGAATTTTACTAATTCGTCAAGTTCTGTTTTGGATTTGTCTTGTAATTCGTATTTATTGTAATCAAAGAAAACGTTGTCTAATCTAAAAATAACGCCTTTTGAGATAGGGTCAAGCGCGATATCTATTTCTACAGGTTGCATATCCTTTTCTTCTTTATAGTTAAAAGTAAGGCTTTTGAAGGCATAACCTTTTCTGTGTACTTCCAATCCATATTCTGCTCCTTCATTCAGCACAACCATATAACTGCCATTCACTTTATCAGAAACGATAGAAGCTTGTTTCTCTTTGCTGGTAAGGTCGAACATATCAATTTTGGCATCAAGTTTTGCTTTTGTCTTGCTATCATATACAATACCTTTTACATAGTTGCTTTTGAAAGAAGGTCGAGCAGGTTCGGGCAGCTTAAATTCATGCAAGAAGCTGGACGGCTCGCCTCCCTCCATTTTATCAACAGAATACAAGCCACGCAGTCCATCAGTAGTAACAAAAAGTCCAAATTGGTCTTTATAGTCATTGATAGGGTAGCCTAAATTCACAGGCTCTGTCCACTTTTTGTTAAGATATTCCATTTTATAGATGTCCAATGCTCCAAAACAAGGTCTGCCGTTAGAGCTAAAAAATAGTGTTTTGGTGTTTGGGTGAATAAATGGCGAGGTTTCTTCCATTTCCGTATTGGCTTCGGCAAGGTTTTGAGCGGGTAGCCATTTGCCATCTTCGTCTGTTTTGCTATACCAATTATCCTTGCCTCCCTTGCCTCCCTCGCGCGAAGAAATGAAGTATAGCATTTTGCCATCAGCTGAGAGGGAGGGTTGTGATTCCCAAAAACGAGAGTTTACGTTTCTACCAAGATTAATGGGTGCTGTCCAGTTATCACCTACTTTGGTTGATATGAACAAGTCGCATTGCCCAAAATTTTGTCTTGCACCGCTTTGGTCGCAGATAGTATAAACCACAGTGCGTCCATCGGCTGATATGCTGGCTGTCCCTTCGTTTTCAGGGCTGTTAATGGTAGGCGAGATAGCCACAGGCGTACTCCAGTTTGTGCCATCAAATGTAGAAACGCATACGTTTTCGTCTGAGTCGCGCTGGTTCGGTTTAGGCTTTTCGCGAGCAGTGAAGACGAGAGTTTTTTGGTCGCCTGTCAGATATGGATAGTACTGCAAATAATATTTATTGAGCGGAGTAGGCATCATAGTTGAGGTAACTTGCACAGGGTTTTTCATGTTCTCTAGGGCATAGTTACAATCTAGGATTACCTTTTGTATTTGCTTGATAAATTTTTTGTCGGTTGGTTGTTGGCTCAGAAATTTTTCTGCCAAGAACTTGGCTTCTTTGTAATTGCCTGCCCGCATCTCAAAAAGGGCTACATTATAATAGGCACCTTTGAATTTTAGGCTACCACTTGCGACTTCTATGGTTTTTTTATAGGCGTTAATGGCTTCGGTTTCTTTTTGGAAGAGCATATAAGTAGCTGCCATTTTGTAATGTGCCTCTGCAAAACTATCATCTTTGAGGACAGCTTTTTTGAGATATGCCAATCCTTCGTCATATCGCCGTTGTTGAAAAAGCTCATCAGCCTCTTCGTACATACGGATAGCCTTTGGGTTTTTAGTTGTATATTTAGCTTCTTGTGCAGTCGCAAGAAAAGCGCAAAATATATACAAAGCCAAGAAAGAGAACGTTTTTTTCATATTGAGTATAACGAAAGAGTGATAGCTTTTAAGCAAAAGTAAGGCTTTTTTTTTATATTTTACGCCTAAATAAAGTTATAAACTTTGTTCAATATCCGCTTTTATATCCGTGATATGTTCCAATCCAACCGATATGCGAATAAGTCCATCTGTAATACCTACTGAAAGTCGCTCTTCCACCGATAGTTTTGCATGAGTAGTGCTGCTGGGGTGCGTGGCTATAGTGCGTGTATCGCCCAAATTTGAAGTGTGCGAAATCATTTTTAGTTTATCTAAAAAAGCACGTCCAGATGTAAGCCCGCCTGCAAGTTCAAACGTTACAATACCTCCTCCGAGGCGCATTTGTTTTTGAGCAAGCGCATATTGCGGGTGGGTAGGCAAGTGCGGATACTTTACATAACGTACTTGTGGCTGTTTTTCGAGCCATTCTGCGAGGGCGAGCGCATTGCTACAGTGTCTGTCCATACGAATGGCAAGCGTTTCGAGGCTTTTGCTCAACACCCAGCTATTGAAAGGCGAGAGAGAAGGACCTGTATGCCTTGCCATAAAGCGAACTTCGTTTATCAAATCTTTGCGCCCCAATACGCACCCACCTATTACGCGCCCTTGCCCATCGAGCCATTTCGTGGCAGAGTGTGTTACAAGGTCTGCTCCAATTACAGCAGGGTTTTGCAGGTATGGCGTACTAAAACAGTTGTCTATATTAAGTATAAGTCCATGTTTTTTAGAGAGTTCGCTCAACCATACCAAGTCAATCAAATCTAAGGCAGGGTTGGAGGGCGTTTCCGCAAAAATCATCTTCGTATTGGGTTGTATCGCCTTTTCCCATGATTCGGGTTTGTCAATATCTACATAAGTATGCGAGATGCCCCAACGCGGTAGGATTTTGGTAATGATTTGGTGTGTCGAGCCAAATAATGAACGGGAGGCAAGCAAATGGTCGCCTGCTTGCAAAAAACTTGCTATACTTAAAAACATAGCCGACATACCTGAAGCCGTTGCAATGCCATCTTCTGTGTGTTCTAAAGCACACATCTTGTCTATAAATTCGCTATTGTTTGGATTAGAAAAGCGCGTGTATATATTGCCTTCTACTTCATCAGCAAATAATGCTCTTGCCTGCTCTGCATCATCAAAAGTGAAGCTGGAAGTAATAAAAAGGGGGGTAGAATGTTCTCTATACGCAGTCGGTTCTGCGCGCAAGCGGACAGCTTGGGTTTCAAAGTGTTCCATATATAAATGCAAAGATAGGGCTTTTCAAGATATTTTGTGAAACATATAGCCGAAAAATAAAATCTCATGGCATTTACTAAAGAAAATACTTGCCTGCGATACGTCATAGTACTTGTGTTTAAATAAACTTTTAATTAACTTTGTGATATGAAAAAAAATATATTTATCATAGCCTCGTGTTGCTTATTTGCTGCTGTTAATTTGTCATTTGGGCAAACCATCATAAACGCGCCACAAATTGATACACCACGACACACAGAAGAACAAGTGTACACGATTGTTCAACAACAACCTGAGTTTGTAGGTGGTCAAAAAGCCATGGCACAGTTCCTGCGAGATAACTTTCACTACCCCAAAAAAGCGCAACGTATGAACATTACAGGCAAGGTGTTTGTGAGATTTATTATCAAAAAAGACGGGACAGTAGATGATGCTTCCATTTTGAAAGGAATAAGTAACTGCCAAGAATGTAACGAAGAGGCACTACGTTTAGTACGCATGATGCCTGCTTGGGAGCCAGGTATGCAAAACGGAAACCCTGTGAGCGTTTATTTTAATCTGCCCATTAATTTTATGTTGATAGAGGATAAACCAATTGATAAAAAATAATTCAGGTGGAATTATCAGACGTAGAAAATACGGTTGTCTGACAATTTTTGTGGAAATACTAAATTGTGTAGCGTTTTGTCATTTTGAGCGAAGCGAAAAATCTTGCTTCTCGTTCACAAATCGTTGATTAACAACGAGATGCTTCACTGCGTTCAGCATGATAAAATGAACGTTTTTTTTCTCTCCACAAAAATTGTCAGAGAACCAAAAATACTCGCCTGCCAGACCTCATACCACTTATATTTAAATAAACTTTTAATTAACTTTGTGCTATGAAAAAAAATATATTTATCATAGCCTCGTGTTGCTTATTTGCTGCTGTTAATTTGTCATTTGGGCAAACCATCATAAACGCGCCACAAACTGATACACCACGACACACAGAAGAACAAGTGTACACGGTTGTTCAACAACAACCTGAGTTTGTAGGTGGTTCAAAAGCCATGGCACAGTTCCTGCGAAATAACTTTCACTACCCCAAAAATGCGCAACGTATGGGTATTACAAGCAGGGTGTTTGTGAGATTTATTATCAAAAAAGACGGGACAGTGGATAATGTTTCCGTCTTGAAAGGAAACTGCCAAGAATGTAACGAGGAGGCACTACGCGTAGTACGCATGATGCCTGCTTGGAAGCCAGGTATGCAAAACGGAAACCCTGTGAACGTTTATTTTAACCTGCCCATTAATATTGAATTGGCAGAGGATACACCAACCGATAAAAAATAATTCAGGTGGAATTATCAGACGTAGAAAAAATTATGCTCGCAAATCTTAAAATGCCCATTTTCCTATACAACATTTTTGTAATTTAGGCGTTTTAGGTCTTTAAACAAGCGATTAACTAACGTATGAAAAAGCTACTTTCTTTTGTGTTTATGTTGGGATTAATACTCAACACATACGCACAAATTAATTTTGAACAAGGTACATGGGCTGAAGCTCAAGCCAAAGCAACCCTCGAAAACAAAATGATTTTTGTAGATGCCTACACTACTTGGTGTGAACCCTGCAAGCGGATGTCCAAAAATACTTTTACTAACAAAGCGGTAGGCGAGTATTACAACGCCAACTTTATCAATTATAAGTTTGACTTGGAAAAAGGAGAAGGTCCTGCATTTGCAACCGCCTACCAAATAAACGCGTATCCTACTTTGCTGTATTTAACTTCGACAGGCGAGATGGCAAATCGCTCGGAAGGCTCACAAGATGCAAACACATTTCTCGAAAATGGAAAAGCCGTTTTGAATAATAAAGGAGGCAAGCCAAATATTCAAGAACCTACACCTGACCCTGAATGGAGTATACTCAACGAAAAAGCATGGGTAGTTTATAAAAATGAAACAGACAAAGAAAAACTCATAGAAGCTTCTAAATGGGCGTTAGCCTCTATGGATATAGAGCAAAACTACTATAACACTGATACGTATGCTCATCTCCTTTACAAAATGGGTAGGAAACAAGAAGCACTCAAATGGGCGGTAACTTCCGTAGAAATTGGCAAAAAGGCAGGCGAGAACGTAAAAGCTACAAAAGCCTTGATACTAAAAATAAAAAATAATAGGTAAGATTACGGTTAATCAATGAGTAGGGGACACTACCCAAAAGCGTCTTGCCTGTAGTAGGCAAGACGCTTTTAATTTTCCGAAGAGCTATACTTTATAAAACTACTTTTTTTCTATAAATGTTTTGCTCGTATCGCTTGGGTAACGATTGTTTTTTCGTTGTATGTCTGCCATACGCATCGATTTATCTATCTCGATGGTTTTGATGTCTTGCATGGCATGGCTAATCTCAAAACGATATGTAGGATATACCCATCCCCAGTCAGGTTTTACGTTGCGATTGCCTACTTCTGTAGGTTTTTCGCCCCGCAAAAGGTCAAGTGGAATATATATTTGCTCTTTGGTGCCATCTTTGTACGTGATTTCAACATCTAGTGGCATAGGCATTCGCCCAATGCGCTCTATGGTAATATAAGTGCTACGCTCTGTGGCGGGTTCTACGTATTTGATGCCATAATCAATAGTGTGTGTACTTTGCACAAAATATTCTTTGTACCAATCTAATTCTAAACCCGAAACCTTCTCAGCTACTCGAATAAAGTCGTTGGCATCAGGGTGTTTCATTTTCCACGTATTGAAATATTGCAACATGATTTTGGATAGGTTCGCCTCGCCTACCACATAACCCAACTGTGCCAAAAAGACACAACCTTTTGAATAGGCAGACATACTGTAGGCACTATTTGTATTGAAATGGTCGGCA
>JAYTNK010000558.1:0-7337 GCA_043748375.1 Cytophagales bacterium | reverse complement strand
ATCTTTCTCAGCACAATATTCACGCCCTACAGCTCATGCATCTTTGCAAACCTACTTAGAACAAGCAAATGTAGTTGGATTGCATGGTATTGATACACGCTTTCTTGTCCAGCATATTCGAACGCAAGGCGCGATGAACGGCATCATTTCTTCTGAAATAACTGACTTAGATACGCTTCGAGCGCATTTAGCCCAAACGCCACCCATGAAAGGCTTAGAACTTGCTTCCAAAGTAAGTACTTCTAAGCCTTATTTTGTAGGGCATCCTGAAGCGCGTTACAAAGTTGCGTGTTTAGATTTGGGCATTAAGCGTAATATCCTTGCCTGCCTTACAGAAAGAGATACGTACTGCCAAGTGTTCCCTGCTCAAACCAGCTATGCAGAAATGGCACAATGGCAGCCAGACGGCTATTTTATATCCAATGGGCCTGGCGACCCTTCAGCTATGCCTTATGCGGTGGCAACCGTACAAGCTATTTTGAACGAGGACAAACCCTTGTTTGGTATTTGTTTGGGGCATCAATTACTGGCACTTGCCGCTAACATATCGACTTACAAGATGCACCATGGACATCGCGGCTTGAACCACCCCGTAAAAAATCTGGTTACGGGGCGCAGCGAAATCACTTCGCAAAATCACGGCTTTGGTATCAGTGAGTTTGATGTAGCCAAAAGCACCCGTGTTGTAGCCACGCATATCAACCTCAATGACAGCTCTATAGAGGGTTTGTTGATAAAGGATAGGCGCGCTTTTTCGGTGCAATATCATCCTGAATCTTCGCCAGGTCCTCATGATTCACGTTATTTGTTTGATGATTTTATAAAGATGTTGGCATAAATGCACTGAAGATGGACGCTATGCCTGATAAATATGTTGGTAGGCGAGGGCTATTTTTGTTTGGTTGTAGTTTTCTTGCACAAAAGTACGGGAGGCAAGGCTCAGGGAGGCGAGGTTAGGATGGGCAAAAACAAAGCGTACACCATCTGCCAAACTTTGCGCGCTTTTATAGGTTGAAAGATAGCCTGTTTCCTGATGGGTTATCATTTCGGGTAAGCCTCCCGTTGCAAATGAAACACAAGGCAATCCACACGCCATCGCTTCCATAATCGTATTAGGCAAATTGTCTTCAAGGGAAGGCAAGACAAAAGCATCAGCTAGGTTGTAGGCTTCATTCATCGCCTCTGGCGTGGCAAGACTGCCCAAATAATAAGTAGGGTACAATAATTTGATGTCTTTTTCAGCCGACTTGCCTACGATAGCCAATGCAAGGCGATGGCGTGATTCAGGCATTTGATGATACAAAAGCTCTAAAGCTTCTATCAAATACGCCAGTCCTTTACGCGTGTCGCCTACATTCATAGCACTAAAAAGCAATACAAATTTATCGGCAGGTATGCCAAATTGTTTGCGCAGGGTCGTTTTATTTAATAAATAAAACTGTTCAGTATCAATCGGATTAGGTATATTTTGTATAGCGAAGTTTTTTAAAAGCGTACTTTCTTTGGCTATATCGGCTAACCATTTGCTACACGTTACAATTTGTAGGCGCGCCTGCAAGTCCTTAAAAATAGCTTGCTTCTCTTTCCATACACGACTCGAAAGATCGTTTGTTTTTGGGTTTTTTAGGATTGGGCAATGCCCGCAATGTTGTAAAAAGCCTTTGCACTCACCTGCATAATGACAGCCACCCGTAAACGCCCACATATCATGCAATGTCCAAACCATTTTCTTATTCAATGAAGCTAATTCTTTCAGCCCTTTTAAGCTTAAGAAGCCAAAATTGGTCCAGTGAAAATGTAATACATCAGCCTCTTGCACCCATGCGTGTTTGGCTAATGACTGCCCACGAGAGGCAGGAGAGAAGCTATATTGTAGCGATTTATGGCGAATCGCCCAGCGTGTTTGCAAGCGTTCGGTTACAAATCGCAGAAAGGCACGTTTTTTGCCCCAATAGCCTAACTCGCCTGCCGTAATTTGCCCAAAATCTGTAGTCATATCCCGTGTTAATAAACGGGTTGTAGTTAATTGACTTTGATTAAGGGCAACTTGCAATCGCCTACAAGCAATCGATGCCCCCCCATAATGCGCAAAAGTATTTAAAAGCAATATCTTCATAACTTATTTTTATTTTAAAATACCTGCAATTATAAGAAAATATATAGAATTTATTACATTTGCATCAATGTTAATCAACAGACCATATCAAGTGTTGTTTTTAAAATATCTACTCAAAGGAAGTCTTTTTGGGTGGGTGGTTTTATTATGTTCTATGCACATACAGGCACAAACAACTATACTTGATGCAGAAAACCTAAAACGCAAGTTGGTAAGAACCAAAACAGAAACGGAACGGTTACCTATTTTGAATAATTTGACAGCGTGCTTTTTGGATAATCAGCCTGATTCTGCCAAAAAATATGCTGAAAGGGCTTACAAAATACGCAACAAAGCCCTATCACCACGCGAAAAAGTTAGAACTATTATGTTTATGGGAGTCGCTTTACAGAAAACTGAAGTGCACGAAATAAATATACGCCCTTACTTTCAAGAGTCTATTCAGTTGGCTAAAAAGATAGCAGACGATACACTTTTAGCTGATATTTGGTTTAGGTTTGGTGATTTTTGCCACTACAGAGGGAAATTAGAAGAGGCGGTGTTGTATTATGAAAAGGCTCATACCTATTACAAGTTACACATTGATATGTTTGGTGTTCAAAGCGTTTATCATAAATTGGCAATCATCTATAATCAACAAGGCAAGGTGGAGAAAAGCCTTGGTATGTATCAAAAAGCCTTGGAAATACTGCGCAAGCTGAAGCTTGAAAATTTAACAGGTATTTTAAGCGATATAGGCAATGTATATTATGGGCAGGGCAATTTTGTAGAGGCATTAAAGTATTACAAACAAGGTTTGGACGCAAGCACCAAGTATGCCGATATATATGGGCAAGGCTTCTGTTTGAACAACATTGGTCTAGTGCATGGCAGTTTGGGCAATCATGATGAAGCGTTGGCATATCATTTAGAATCGCTCAAGAAACGTGAGCAAGCCCAATCGCAAGAAGGGGTGAGCAATAGTTACAATAACATTGGACATACATACATGTTACTTGGGCATCACGAAAAAGGACGTGGCTATATAAAAAAATCGCTTGAGATAGATAAAAAATTAGGTAATCAAAATGCTGTAGCTATGGATTTTGACCTTATCGCCTACGATTTATTAGAGGATAAAAAATACGAAGAAGCCTTACAGCAATATAATGAAGCCTTAAAAACACGCATAGCTTCGGGACACGCCTTAGGCGTTGGCATCAGTTATAGTTCTATAGGTGTCGTCTATATGCAGAAGACAAATTATGAACAAGCTATTGTGCATTTCAAAAAAGCAGATAGCCTTTTTGTAGCTATTGGCGCAGAAGATTTTTTAACAAGCAATAACCTGCATTTTGCAACAGCTTATTTTGCATCGGGCAATTTTAATGACAGCGAACCACGAGCCCAGTCTGCCCTACAATCTGCCATGAAGCGCAAAACTAAGCAGGAAATTATGGAGGCTTCGCAAATATTGGCACAAATATTTGCCAAGAAAGGAACGTATCAACAAGCCTATACTTACCAAATGCAAGCCCTTGCCTACAAAGATAGCTTGAATATAGAGGAGAAAAATAAGAAGGTATTTCGAATGCAGGCACTTTTTGAATTCAAACAACAAGAACAAGATTTAAGAGAAAAAGACGTTGAGAATAAAAAACTGAAAATAGAAAATACATATCAAGAAAAAGTCTTGCTTTTATATTATATTCTGTTAATTGTATTGTTTTTCTCCTTCTTTGCATTAGTCGCTGTTATTTATTTTGTGTGGCGCGTAGGCAAGAAAAACATTGAAAAAACAAAACAATTAGTATTTCAAAATGAAGAAATAAGACGACAAGGTAGCGAGATTGCCACGCAAAGTAATGCCATTGAAACCAAAAATCACGAACTCCAAACCGCCCATGAAAAACTAAGCGAAGCCAATCAAGAATTGATAGATAGTATTGCTTATGCACACCGTATTCAAAAAGCCGTCTTGCCTACCAAAGAAGAGATGCTGCATACGTTGCCTATTCATTTTATATTGTATAAGCCACGTAATGTAGTAAGTGGTGATTTTTATTGGTTTAGTGAAAAAGAAAACCACACGGTTGTATCGGTTATGGATTGTACAGGGCATGGCATACCAGGCGCGTTCATGAGCTTAATCGGTAGCGATCTTTTGCATGAAATAGTAAATGTGCGTGAGATTATAGAGCCTTCTAGTATCTTAACCGAACTGAAAAAACGAGTAAACAGCGCGCTTAAGCAACATTCAACGCACGGACGCGATGGCATGGATATTGGAATATGTGTAATAGAACACGCGCCTGCCAAAGATGAGGTACACAAAAAGTTGTTTTTTGCGGCTGCACACCTCACGCTTATTTATTTTCAAGACCGCGAGCAAAAAGAATTTGAAGGTAGCAAAATATATATAGGCGGCTACGACCCTGACGAAACAGAAAAATGTTTTGAAACAAAAACCCTCGTCTTAGATAAACCTACAGCTTGTTATTTATTCTCTGACGGTTTCCAAGACCAATTCGCTGCAGTAGGCAGGAAAAAATTTACAAAAAAACGCCTCAAGGCTATCTTGACCGATGTGCATTTACAAACACCTGAAATTCAACACGAAATTCTCGAAGAAACTATAGACGGGTGGAAAGGCAATGCAGAACAAACAGATGATATTATTGTCTTTGGATTGAGTCTTTGAGCGGAACGATAGCTTTTTTTTGCCTAATAACTAAATCATTTGCTAATGCTGTATAAACGCGTTACTTTTGCTCGAAAATAGCTGATTTTTAACTATGGCAACAATGGATTATCGCATAGAACGCGACACAATGGGCGAAGTACGCGTGCCTGCTGACAAATATTGGGGTGCGCAAACTGAGCGCAGTCGCAACAACTTTCGTATAGGTGCAGAAGGCTCTATGCCTCGCGAAATTATTTATGCTTTTGCCTATCTAAAAAAGGCGGCGGCACTTGCCAACCATGAATTGAACGTGCTAACGCAAGACAAGGCACAGTGGATAGCCGAAGCATGTGACGAAATCCTTACGGGTGCGTTAGACGACCAATTCCCGTTGGTAATTTGGCAAACAGGTTCGGGTACGCAAAGTAACATGAACATGAATGAGGTTATTGCGTATCGCGCTCATGTGATGCATGGGGGTTCGCTGGGTGATGAAAAGAAAATCTTACACCCTAATGATGATGTAAACAAATCACAATCCTCGAATGATACGTTTCCTACTGCTATGCACATTGCAGCATATAAGTTAGTGGCAGAAAACACTATCGTAAACATGGAATATTTGCGTGATGTCTTGCATCAAAAAGCACAAGACTTTCAAGCCATTGTAAAAACAGGGCGAACCCACTTCATGGACGCTACTCCGCTCACGCTTGGACAAGAGTTCTCAGGATATGTGCAACAAATCACGAATAGTGTACGCGCTTTGCGCAATGCGCTGGAGATGGTAAGCGAGCTTGCCCTTGGCGGTACTGCAGTAGGTACAGGATTGAATACACCTAAAGGATATGACGTATTGGTGGCAGCCAAAATAGCTGAACTTACTAACTTGCCTTTTGTTACTGCCCCCAATAAATTTGAAGCATTGGCAGCGCATGATGCTATGGTTGAGCTTTCAGGAGCTTTGAAACGCTCTGCGGTCGCCTTGATGAAAATAGCCAATGATGTGCGTATGCTTAGTTCGGGTCCTCGTTGTGGCATAGGCGAGCTTATTATTCCTGACAACGAACCTGGCTCATCTATTATGCCAGGAAAGGTAAACCCTACCCAACCTGAAGCTTTGACAATGGTTTGTGCGCAAGTAATGGGCAATGACGTAGCCGTATCAATCGGAGGCTCGAATGGTCATTTTGAACTTAACGTTTTCAAACCGTTGATTGCTTTCAATGTATTGATGTCTGCCCGTTTATTAGGTGATGCGTGCAAGTCATTTGCAGATAAATGTGCGGTGGGTATCGAACCCAACACACCTATACTGCAACAACATTTAGAAAATTCATTGATGTTGGTAACTGCTTTGAATCCTCATATTGGATACGAAAATGCTGCCAAAATAGCCAAAAAAGCGCACAAGGAAAATAAAACACTGCGCGCTGCGGCTATTGAATCAGGGCTTTTGACTGACGAGCAGTTTACACAATGGGTTGTGCCAATCGATATGGTGGGAAGTTTAAAGTAGGCAAGACGTTAGCTTTCTTGCGAAAATCCTTTTACCCTCAAAAATAGCGGGTTTTCTTTTTGAGTAGCAGATGCCGCTCAAAAAGAAAACCCGTAATTTTTAATAGACTTCTTGCGAAAGTGGTTTTGGGAGAGTTTAGTTGAGGATGTGTGCTTATTTGGTGTTCACCAAACTTTGTAAGTAGTGTTTAATGGCTATCTTTCGACGCTTTCAAGTACTATTCTGACTTCTGTTTCGGTCATGCCTGCTTTTACTTCGGGAAGGTATAGCATTTCTATGAGTTGCTTATCCAAAGCTGTAAACGCATTGTGCAAAGACCATTTTTGATAAAACATACTGTCAGGATACCGATTTGAGTCGTTCATGAGTCCAAGGCATTGTGTAAGTTCTTCGCGCAGGAAGTGGAAGCGCGTGTCATTTGCTTTCATGCGTTGTGTATCTATATAAAGCGAACCCCGTTGTATTACTTTCTCCTCGTTTGGATAGACGTAAAATAACCCCAAGTCCGTATAGCGTGAAGCGCGTTCTTCATATTTATCGATGTAATCTTGCCTGCCCCCGAAAAATAAGATTAAGTTTGCGTCTTGTTGTTGGGTTACTTCGCGTATGCGTGTATGCTTCATCAATAGGTTAAGTTCTTTGATTATTTTGTCTAATTCTTGCCTAACGGGTGCAATCTGTTCTCCTGCTACATAGAGGCGCACCTCGTCTGCCCATTTGCATATTCTTTTGTCGGTAGAGCCGTATTCGCTACCAAGCGCAACTTCTACAAAATAATGGATAGCTTCTTGCGTATATTTAGCTTTCTTTTTGGTTTGAGCTTGCGTATATGGGCTATTAACGAGGCACATATATATAAGAAGGAGGAGGGTTGTAATTTTGCGCATATATAAAAATAGGTAAATTTGTTCCTTCTGTATTTTTTTAAGTGAAAAGAGAAGTTTGTCATTTTGAGCGAAGCGAAAAATCTCATTTTTCGTTCACAAATCGTCATTCAACAACGAGATGCTTCACTACGTTCAGCATGACAAATGCGCTAT
>JAYTNK010000557.1:0-1641 GCA_043748375.1 Cytophagales bacterium | reverse complement strand
TGGCTATAAATAAGCGTGCCTGCTTTTGGCGTAGCATCTGCAAAATCCTCAAACGGAGCTACATACGACTCAAAAGAGGGGTAAACATTCATGTGATCCCATGCAATACCGCTTATTACGCCTATATGGTGCTGATAGCGCAAAAACTTGGGCGTGTTGTCGAAAGGCGCAGAAAAATATTCATCACCCTCAATAATAATCGTAGGTGCATTGTGGCTAAGACTAACTTGTTGCGCAAAGCCATCTACAGAAGCTCCGACAAGATAGTCAAATTTTCGCCCACAATTTTTTAATACGTGCATAATCATAGCCGTTATAGTAGTTTTGCCATGACTACCCGCTATCACAACGCGGTGTTTGTGCTTGCTTTTTTCTAATACATATTCGGGGAAAGAATAAATTTTCAAACCCAACGTACGCGCTTTTAATAGCTCTGGGTTGTCAGCCTTTGCGTGCATACCCACAATAACAGCTTGCAAATCATCAGTAATGCGGTCTTCAGACCAGCCTAAAGTGGCGGGGAGCAGACCAAACTCCGCAAGGCGAGATTTAGAAGGCTCAAAAATTTCATCATCAGAGCCTGTTACATGGTAGCCCTTAAGGTGTGCATCAATGGCAAGGTTGTGCATCGCACTGCCCCCAATGGCAATGAAGTGTAGTTTTTGTTGCGTCATAGCGCAAAGATAAAAGAAATTCGACTCTTTCACAATATTTTGCTAAAAAACTGTTGAAGAGCGCATAAATAACCCAAGTTGCGTGTTATGATTTTTCGTAAGAAAACGTATCTAAATAATAGCAAGTTTTTGGTTAAAATAACCGTTTTTATCATGATTTTCCTATAGAATAGGCGGTTGCAACCCCTATTTTATGGGAAAATTTGACATAACACACAACTTGAGTTACATAATAAAGTGGCAAGGTTTGATTTAAGATGGTGTTTCACATTGTTTTTGCCATGCTTGTATGGTGTCGAGTGGCAACTTTGTTATCCGCACAATAGCTTCTACTGACAAGCCTTCGGCAAGCATACCAAATACATCTTCTTTTTTGCCTTTAGCTTCACCTTTGGCTATACCTTTGGCTTCGCCTTCTGCTAAGCCTTCTGCTAAACCTTCTGCTAAGCCTTCTGCTAAGGCTTCTGCCTTGATAGATTCTATGATGGCTTCTTTGATAGCTTGTTCAATTCCCATAGGAGTACGTTGTTTAGTGATGGTTTGAATTTGAGTATCTAATTTTTGGTTGTTTTGCTTCGCTTCGAAGCTGACATAATAACGAATAAAATTGAAAATATTGCGTACTTTCAATTTTAGATAACCCGCCTGATACAACTCACGCACAAGGTCAGTTTTCCAAACGAGTTGTGCCGCATCTGTTTGGAATTGTTTTTGGATGCCCTATGCGCCACTTTCATCACAATACTAAACGGGTTATCAGGTATTTCCAATGCTTGTTCTACTTGGTGCAAAAGTTTGAATGTGTTGAACTTATAAGTCAGGGTTGTACCTTCAAATTCATACACATATTGGGTAGGCAAGTAATTTCTGTCCTCATCGGTATAAAGTGCCAATGCCGTAACATCTGCTTGCCACCTATCCATAATGCGATAGAAATACGTGTACATTCGTTTGGCAAAATGCACGT
>JAYTNK010000556.1:0-1807 GCA_043748375.1 Cytophagales bacterium | reverse complement strand
AAAATCTCGTTTTTCGTTCACAAATCGTCATTCAACAACGAGATGCTTCACTACGTTCAGCATGACAAATGCGCTATCACTAAAAATAATACAGAAGGCTGCTTTTTAACCTTTATAGGACTTACGTAAAAATTAAAATCACGTAAAAAAAGCGCATTTTAAGCCTACATTTGTATTTGTAGCAAAGGTATCTTGCCTACGGCGGAACAAAGGCACTATACATCAAAAGATGGGTAAAATGCAGTTTTTTTTCGCCTACAGTGCATTTGCCTAAGTACTATAAATTTTATTTTTGCTTGGCTTTTACGCCTTGCCTGCCTATAGCCAAATACCTATAAATGGAAATAACCTTATTCCACAAAAATTACCAGAAGACTCGCTTATTTTACCCTTTAAAAACCACTAATTTTTTCATCGTAAAATTCCAAAGAACGGTAACAGCTATGGCTATTATTTTGGCAAAATCGGGCAAACTTAAAAACCAATGCAAGAACGCGGGAACAGCTAAATATAGTAGTCCTAAATACAATATAGATTGATTGATTCCTAAACCCACAGTTGCCACAGCGCAAAAGGCTAAAAACTCTGTCTTAGGCTTATAACGCCCTGTTTCAAATACAAAAGAACGACTCAATATATAATTGAACACAACAGCAAAAACATAGGCGACTGTATTAAAAAATAAGACATACCATACATAAGTGAATGTAGTAACTACTTGACTACCTTTGTAATAAGTATGCTCCTTGCCTACCAAAGCCACATCTTTAATCTCATATAGATATAACAGCGTTTTGAAAATAGTTATTTCTAGAATAGCAGACAATACGCCCACCACCACAAATTTGCTGAATTGAATCAGTCCTTTTTTTTCTAAAAATGTATAGGTAGTAGTTAATATAGACATACGCAGGCAAGGAATAAAGAGCTATTTTTATAGTAAAAATAAGATACAAAAAAGCAAAATTTACAGTTGTAAATTTTGCTTTTTTTGAGAATGTCAAATTATAAGCTAAATGTTATGCTTTTACTTTCTCGTAATTGGCTACAATCATTTTACCTTTGTAGAATAGGTTACCTTCAGAAACATAGGCTGTGTGGCGTATATGCGCAACACCTGTTGCAGCACAGATGCTGATAGTTTGAGGCGTAGCCTTATAGTGGGTACGGCGTTTATCGCGGCGCGTCGAGGAATGTCGGCGTTTGGGATTAGGCATGGTATTTTTAAGTTATGTATTAAATGAGTAGATTATGAAAGAAATTGTTGTTGATAAATCAATTGTTACTTATGTTTTTTAAACTTTCCCATCTGGGGTCTATTTGCGTGTTGGTTTCTCCTGTTTCGCTGTCGGTAGAAGATGAGTAGATAAGTTTCACATCAGATTCTTCGTCCTCGTCTATTTCATCAGCAAATTTGGGGTGCAGTTTTTTCGTAGGAATTGCCATAACGATATATTCGTATAGGTATTGCACCAATGAAACGCTTTGCGTGCCATATAAAATAATCTCTAATTCACTATCTAATGCCTCTTCTTTGTCGCCAAATTGAAGATTTAGTCGTTCGTTTAAGTCCACTACATAATCAAACGATTCAAGGCATCTATCACAAAGTAGTTCAAGTGTCCCTTTTATTTGAAAATCTAAGTGGAGCATTAACTCCGATTTTCGCATAAGAACTTTAACGTCAAGCGCACCCTTTTCGACCAAATCCGTTTGAAGGGCTTTGAAGAAAGCATCCGTTATCGTAAATTCAAAGGCGTAGTCCTGATTTTTCAGGTTCGCAAGGTCTATTTTATAAGTAGTTAAT
>JAYTNK010000555.1:0-2767 GCA_043748375.1 Cytophagales bacterium | reverse complement strand
TGGCTATATACGTATTAGCAGGTACAATTACTTCGCTTTGGGTAGGCAAGTTCAATACTTTCAACGCAATAATAAGCGCGTCAAGTCCATTGGCAACGCCTACACAATGCGATACTTGGCAATATTCCGCAAATTTCTGCTCAAATTGTTTGACTTCATTCCCTAAAATATACCAGCCACTCGCCAAAGTCTTTTGAAAGGCTTGTGTATAGGCTTCAAAAAAGGGTTCGTTGAGTTGTTGCAAATTTTCGTAATCCATGTTTCGTTAGGCTCTTTCGGTTGATAACTTCGACGAAGTTATCAAAATTATTAGTAATTATTTATCAAAATTACACAGCATGATATGGTTATTCCCCCATATCTCTCTAATTTTTTGGCGTGCAACCTTCATAATGCGTAGTATGTTAAGCAACTTTTCCTCATGGGTGGCATCATACGCCAAACTGATGGCATATTCTCTGTCTTTCAGCATCACAAAAAATCACTGTCTGCCCACTACATACGTTCCATAAATAGGCTTTTCAGACATTTTAAGTTTGTCCCTTGTCCAGTATTTGAAATCGCTCATGTTCTTTATGTTATAGCTTTCAGTTTCGCAAAGATACAAAAACGCAGGGAAAACAGCAAATTACAACAAAAAATGAGCAATAAATCGACTATATTAAACCCAGTTTAAAGTATGCTTTATCAAAAAAAATTAGGCATGTGTCATCGAGTGTTTGCTCATCAAGCTGATTTTGATAAGGCTTTTGAGGGTATAACAGACTTATATATAAATGGAACAGAAATAGTTGTTCAACGTATCTAAATATAAGTAGTCGCGTTGCAAATTTATTATTTTTATCTACATAAATTATTGATAATCAATTATTTATTACTAATTTTTTCAATACACTTGTTACGCCACACTACTTAGCACAACTAATATGTCTATTGTGTGAGGCAAACAATATCTAAAGATTAGCTTTTCCAAATTTTTGAGGGCAGGCAAGTAATAGGCTTTTCAGGCAATAGCCAAAGATATAATTCTTTTTAGATTTGTATTTATTGTTTTTAATATTTTATTCCTAACTTTGCACCTTCAGAAAAAAACCGCAAGGGCAAGAAAATATGTCAAAAACCACTGTAACCTTAGAAAAAGCCCAAACAAGGGCATTATCTTTTACAAAACTTAACAATGCTGTAGGCTGGTCAGTCTTTGCAGTAGCCACTGTAGTATATTTACTTACACTTGAGCGCACTGCGAGCTTTTGGGATTGTGGCGAATTTATCGCTTGCAGCTACAAATTGCAAGTGCCTCACCCTCCAGGCGCGCCTTTCTTCTTGTTAGTAGGGCGTATGTTTTCGCTATTGGCTATGGGCAACGGCGAAATGGTAGCGTTTTGGATAAATGTTTCTGCAGCTTTATGTAGTAGTTTTACAATTTTGTTTTTGTTTTGGTCTATCACGCGCTTAGGCATCAGATTGTTGCCAAACCGTGATACAAATACGCTTACCAATGGACAGATTTTGACACTTATGGTAGGTGGAGCAGTAGGCGCGCTTGCCTATACTTTTTCGGATTCTTTTTGGTTTTCTGCGGTAGAAGCAGAAGTATATGCGATGTCGTCTTTCTTTACGGCATTTGTGTTTTGGGCTATCTTAAAATGGGAACTTATTACGAACGAAAGTGCCGCAAATCGATGGTTGATTTTGATAGCTTACATGGTGGGTTTATCTATAGGTGTCCATTTATTGAATTTGGTGGTCTTGCCTGCGATGGCATTGATATATTACTATAAAAAAACAAGTAAGCCGAATATTTTTGGCATCATTATCAGTTTGATAGCAAGTTTGTTCATCATTCTATTTATTATGGAAGGCATTATTCCTGGTCTGCCTTCGCTTGCGGGAAATTTCGAGATACTTTTTGTCAATTCTTTTGGCTTGCCTGTAGGTGCGGGAGCTGTAACTGTAATTTTATTGGTATTGGGAGGGCTAATTGGTGGGTTAATGTATTCAGAAAAGAAACAAAACTCTATACTAAACACTGCCTTGTTATCGCTAACCTTTATTTTGATTGGCTATCTTTCGTATGGTATTATCCCTATTCGGGCAAGTTATGACCCACCCATCAACGAAAATGACCCAAGTGAAGTTATTAAATTTGTATCCTATCTTAAGCGTGAACAATATGGTGACCGCCCTTTGTTATTTGGACCTACTTACGCCTCGCGCCCTGTAGAAAGTTTTGAAAAAGGTTCTTTGTATCGTTATGATGCCAAAACTAAAAAATATATAGCCTACATGAAGCGTACAGGCTATAAATATGATCACGAAGTGTTTATGCCACGTATGTATAGCCACAGCGACAATCACCCACAACTATACATGGAGAAATTAGGCAAAAACATGAGCGAATTGCCAGACGATTATGTGCCGAGTGCCAGCGATAACTTCAATTTCATGTTAAGTTATCAAATGGGACACATGTATTGGCGTTATTTCGCTTGGAATTTTATAGGACGCGAAGGTGATATACAAGATTCAGGCTTGCTTTTAAGTCCCCAAAAAGACTTGCCTTTCGAAAAAACCAACAGCAAAGCCCGCAATACTTTTTATGCTCTTCCTTTGATATTGGGGCTGTTGGGTTTAGCGTTTATGATAGCACGCAGTTTGCAAATCACCTTTATTACGCTGATGCTGTTTTTCATGACAGGATTAGCATTGGTTATTTACTTGAACTCCCCCCCCATTGAGCCACGAGAACGCGACTATATTTATGTAG
>JAYTNK010000554.1:0-3218 GCA_043748375.1 Cytophagales bacterium | reverse complement strand
TGTATATGGACGGAGCAAACATGAATGCGCAAGTAGGGCTTACCTCGCCTGCCATGATTGGGGCTGATGTCTGCCACTTGAACTTACATAAGACATTCTGTATTCCTCACGGAGGCGGTGGACCTGGCATGGGACCTATTTGTGTAGCTGCACATTTGATTCCTTTCCTACCTAATCATGCCGTTATTTCGTTTTCAGATAGTAAAGAAACAGCCATTTCTGCCGCGCCTTGGGGTAGTGCCAGCATTTTGACTATCTCGTATGCGTATATTGCTATGATGGGTGGTGCAGGACTTACTCAAGCTACCAAAATAGCTATTTTGAATGCTAATTATATCAAAAAACGCCTTGAAGGGCATTATGACGCGTTATATACAGGCAAGAACGGTACTTGTGCCCACGAATTTATTGTAGATTGCAGAGGATTTAAGGCGCAAGGCGTAGAAGTAGCCGATATGGCAAAACGTTTGATGGATTATGGTTTCCACGCGCCTACGGTGTCTTTCCCTGTAGCAGGAACGCTCATGATTGAACCTACGGAAAGCGAAGATTTGGCAGAACTTGACCGCTTCTGTGAGGCACTGATTGCTATCCGCGAAGAAATTCGCGAGATAGAGGCAGGCAAGGCTGAAGTAGGCAATAACGTTATCACGAACGCCCCCCATACGGCTGCGATGGTTACAGCAACCGATTGGACAAAGCCTTATTCACGCGAAAAAGCGGCATATCCGCTCCCTTATCTCAAGGGAGGCAAGTATTTCCCTTCTGTTGCCAAAATCGACAACGCCTACGGAGATAGAAACTTAATCTGTGCCTGTATTCCTGTAGAGGACTATGCAAGTGCGGAGGTAGTGGCTTAATAATAACCTTAACTTCCCGAAAGTTCGTAGCTTTCGGGAAGTTTTTATAATTTGACAACGACATAATTAAGTTGTATCAAACGTCTACCAATTACTGTTTTATTATGTCGTTATCAAAATAATAAAAAGCTACCTAAATAATAATTTATTTGTTTATTACTTGCTCAAAATATATCAATAAATGTAATTAAAACACCAAAACATGATGAATGTTAAAATCGAGCTGATACCAAATTTAAGTTTAACACCCAAGGACAGAAGTGTTAAAAACAGACTTGAAAAACTTTTAATTGATTGTAAAAGTTTTATGGGTTGTACTGCTTTTTGGAGCATACCCATAGATTTTTTTGCTGGAAACGCAATGGCAAACGCTATAAAGAAAAATAATTCTTTTTTTTGCGCTGATATTCAAAAGCCTACTAATATTGATAATATTGCAGAATATGTAAAAGCAGGGGCTACTGAAGTATATTTACACAAATACCGAGAGCATCCTGACGACTATACAAAAAATACAAATTTGCTACATAGTAAAATCTTACTATTTAATTTTGAAAATGAACCTTCTGAAATTTGGTTAGGCAGTCATAATATGACAGGGCGAGCCATAAATGGAAACAATTTAGAAGCCTCTATTTCTATAAAATGCTCTCAAGATGATAACATATATAAAACTATAAAAAAATATTTAGAGGATATTCGTAAAGATTTTTGCATCAAGTTTAAATTAGATGAAATTGAAGGCTACAAGAAAGCGCAAATGCGCGATGCTTGGAAAGAATTAGATGGACTAAATTTATACTATACTATAACTTTATTTGGTAAAGAAATGGGTAACTTAGAAGAAGAAGTTATTATACAATTATTGTCCTTGGAAGATGTTGAGTTTTCTAAATTCAAAATAATTGAAAGTAAGGTATATCTTCATGCGTATGATATATATTCAAAAGAATCGTTTTTATACGAGTGTTCTGTAGAGCAAGCAGGTAAATTAGATGAATCCATTGATAAATTGAAATTAGATTTTAAAGAAGAAAGACGATTTTCATGTGTAGGCATTTTGGGTATGTCAAGACTTGGAGGTAAAATGAAAGTAACTGATGGTATTTTAGAAGTATGCCATTACTTTGTTAATATAAAAATTATTAGAAAAATTTACAATTTTAAAATATTTGAAAAGCCAAGTGATAATACTTTTTCATTTTGGCAAGATGATGGTAATATGAATGCATACGATCAAATGTGTAAAGAATCAGAAAGCATGAATAAAGACTTATTTAATTTTCAAAATACTAATAAAAACAATGACAAATTAAAAATTCAACTTATTAATATAGAAAAATTTTCTATAGACAAAATGCATGGTTTTAATATAAAAAGTGTTTTTTATGATATTGACTTTGAATCTTATGAAAAATTATCTAAAATTTTACTACAAGAAGAAGATAATGCTAAAAAAATAAATGATAGTGAATTTAGGGCAGATATCAATAATTTTATCAAAAAATATAAGCAAAAATCAACTAAACACCATAAAATTTTGGAAGAACGTATTATAATAGATTTAGATGCTCCCTTATCTTAATTTTAACCTTTGTTGGTGTTTAGAAAAATGCAATGATATTTTCATTTTACCTACATTTCGCTAGTGCATTTTTTGACACCTACAGCATTTGCGTGGGTTGTTGATGTCGAAAAACAAGGTAACGAGATTTTTTGAAAGATTGAAATGTAGCCTTGTTTTTCTAAATACCAATAATGGCTAAAATTGTCAGAGAACCACAAAATTGATGTTAAAGCGTATTTTTGCAAACTTAAAAAATATATGATAACCCCCGAACTTGTTTTCAATGTAGGCAATACGGCTGTCTTGCCTGTTTGGTTACTAATGCTCTTTGCCCCTCGTTGGCGATATACACAAATGTTAGTGAATAGTTATGCAGTGGTGTTGCTGTTGGCAGTGATGTATACCGTTATCGCGTTTACTTTCATAGGCACGATAGCAGAGGCAGATTTTATGCGTTTGCAAGGCATCAAAAATCTATTTTTGTCGGCAGGCAAGCACGATTATTTTGTTACTGCCGCATGGTTTCATTATTTGGCGTTTGATTTGGTGGTAGGCACGCACATTTTCCGAGAAGGACAACGTTTGCAAATTTCGCACTTGCTTTTGGTGCCTTGCCTGCTGTTTACATTTATGTTGGGTCCCTTTGGTTTTTTGTTGTTTTATGTAGTGCGTGGTTTTTTGAGAAAATAGCCTATTTTTACTATATTTATGCCGTTGTGGGTATTTCAGAAAATTGGGTGTAATTTTGTTCTACAACTACACTTTTCTATCCAATTTTTCGAGCCCCCACA
>JAYTNK010000553.1:0-9053 GCA_043748375.1 Cytophagales bacterium | reverse complement strand
CTAAAGGAACAAACAGACGCTTACAGCGTGGCTCATTCTTAGACGGGTTTCCGCAATAACTTTTGAAGAACCCAAGTTTTTTAACTACATAAATAGCTTACTTTTTTGGTATGTTCAAAAAACACCTAACTTGCCTACAGTTTAATAAGTGGTTTCATAAATAACAAAACTCCAAATCCTACACAAAGTTTCTTTTTTGAAGGTAACACAGTTCGCATTATCATAGAAGATGCTAATGTAACTTGGTTTCTTGCAAATGATATTTGTGAGGTTTTAGGTTATGTAAATAAAAGAGATGCTATTGTTAAACACTGCAATCCAAAGGGTGTCGCGAAACACGACACCCTTACAAAAAGTGGAATCCAAAAATTAAACTTTATCAACGAAAGAAATTTGTACCATCTGATTGCGAAATCAAATAAACTTGAAGCAGAAGTATTTGAAAGCTGGGTATTTGATGAGATTCTGCCTGCTATTCGCAAACATGGCTATTATACCTTGCCTGCCACAGAGAAAAATGACTTATTAGAATTAGTGCGTGGAATGGTCAAAAAGGTATTTGATGCCAAAATGGACGGCTTTATAAAGCAATATGTCTCTCCTGCCCAACAAAAAAATTAAGGCAACATTTGGCATATCAATACAGATTTGAGTAAAAAATTAATAGATTTAGAACAAAACCTATTTCAATATATGTATAAACTGCCATAATTTTAGCCTGTAGATAGTAGGCAAGTTTTTTTAGCTAAATAAATAGCTTACTTTTTTGATATGTTCAAAAAAACACCTAACTTGCCTACAGTTTAACAAATGGTTTCACAAGAAAAGCCCCTCACAACGTCTACAAACGTAGGGGCTTTTCACAAACAACTTTCATTGCTCTATGCAAACTTCCGAAAAAAACAACGAAACTCCAAACGTAGAAACATTTTCTTTTGGAGAACTAATAATTCGAGTAGTAATTGATGAACACAATAAACCTTTTTTTGTGGCAGCAGATGTATTAAAAGGTCTTGAACTTGACAGAAAAGCACTAGAACGTATTGATGAAGATGCTAAGGGTGTGAAATCAATTCACACCCTTGGGGGAGTACAGCTTATGAGCTGTTTAAACGAATCGGGTTTGTATGACATGATTTTGGGTTATCGCTCTTCTGAAAAAAAGCCAAAAATTAAGGCTTTTAAAAAATGGGTAACTTCTGAAGTTCTACCTGCTATCCGCAAACATGGCTATTATACCTTGCCTACCACAGAGAAAAACGAGTTACTAGAATCAGTACGTGGCATGGTCGAAAAGGCATTTGATGCCAAAATGGACGACTTTATAAAGCAATATGTCTTTCCCGCGCAACAAAAAAATCAAGGCGACATTTGGCGTATCAATACAGACCTGACCAAAAAGTTGGTGGATTTGGAACACAACTTGTTTCAATATATGTATAAACTGCCACAATTTCAGCCTGTAGATCCTGCCAAGTTCTTTTGCTACGTTTATTTATTACAAAAAAAGCTTACGTCTGAATATAAAATAGGCAAAAGCATAGAACCTTTAGACCGCAAGTTTGTGTTAGAATTAGGTGGGACAGACCTCGATATTATCGTCTTGATAAAAATCCCTAACGAAGCATTGGGATTGTTGTGGGAAAATCTATTGCATAAAACTTTTGAACCTGAAAGCATAGGACGCGAATGGTATATACTCGCGCCTTATCAAGTAGCCTTTATACAATCTCTTGCCAAAGCCTTTGAAGTATTGAACAAGCAGTAGGCAAGTTTTAAGTTGTCTGGCAATTTCGGTGAAAGTATGCTACAATATTACCTCCACAAAAATTGTCAGACAAATAATTATTTTAATTATTTTATGCGCCAAACAGAAATTATTGAAAGCTTGCCTGCCTACCTTTTGCACTCAAATAACTATTCACTTGTTATAACAAATTTAGAAGGCAATTATATTTTTACAAATGATATTTTTAAAAAGCGTTTTGCCTTTTTAAAAGATGATTTTATAGGTATGCCGTTTTATATTACAATACATCCTGATGATGTGGAAAAATGTAACGCAGCCTCTTATCAATGTATCATGAACCCCGATACTGTGATACAAGTGCAAGCACGGAAACCCGATAATACACAAGGTGATTTTTCTTGGACTTCGTGGGAGTTTTCGCTTTTTAAAGACGCAAAAGGGCAAGCCGCAGGCATATTATGTTTAGGGCATGATATTACAGAAACAGAAGAAAACAGTCGCGAAATAAAAGCATTTAAGGAAAAAGAGGATGCTGTTATAGAAAAAACGACAGGCGGGTTTTTTATACTTAATCGTACTTGGTGTTTTATTAAAATAAATCAAGTAGCAGCTGATGTTTTAAAAATATCCAAAACAGCTTTTATAGGAAAATCTATTTGGGAAATATTTGCGGATACACCCGAAAATAATTGCGCCCTTATGTTTCATAAGGCTATGGAAAATAATGAAGTATTAAATTTTGAAGACTATAATACTTATTTGAAATGCTGGTTTGCTATGAATATTTACCCTTCGGTAGAAGGCTTAACTGTTTTTTTTAGAGATGTTACTTCTGAAAAAAATACACAAGCGCAATTATTATATACCAAAAATAAATTGCGGGCTATGTTAGATAGTAGCACAGACCACAATATTTTGATAGACCATGCCTATAATATATTATGCTTCAATAAAACAGCTAACAGTTTAAGTCAAGAAATTTTTGAGAAAGATTTACAAGAAAACACTTCTGTATTAGGGTATATTTTACCGCAATATATAACAGATTTTTACGAGAATATACAAAAAGCATTTGCAGGAGAAACAGTACAATTAGAAAAAGAAATTTCTTTTAAAAAAACTTCTATTTGGTTTAAAATTAAATACTTTCCTGTGTATGATGCAGAAAGAAAAATGATAGGTGTTATGTGCAATATAGTTAATATTGATATTGAAAAATATGCAGACATAAAGCTAAAAAAATCAGCCTATATGCTCAATGCTATTTACAATAGTCATACAGATGCAAGTATGTTTATTGATACCGATTTTAAAGTGCGTTATAGCAACAGAATAGCCAATGAAATATGTTTGTATTTATTTGGTAACGAAGCGCAGAAAGGCGATAGTTCTTTAAATTTTATATTGCCTGCCTTGCAAGCGCAGTTTATGGATTATTATAAAAGGGTATTAGAGGGTGAAACTTTCCAAATTCAAAATTTTAATAATAAAAAATGGTGGCTATTTTCCCTATTTCCTGTGTATGACGCACACAGAAAATGTGTAGGCATCGCCCACAATATACGCGACATTACAAGACGCAAAACATTAGAAATTGAATTGCGGGCAAGCCAAGAAAGTTTGCAACATAAAAACGACCTGCTCAACGCTATTTTGGAAAGCCCTAAGGGTATGATAATATTCTCTTTAGATAAAAACTATCGTTATTTATCATTCACCAAAACGCATAAAAATGCTATGAAGCAGATTTGGGGTGTAGATATTGAAATAGGGCAAAATATGCTTGCCTACATTAGCTATGAAGCGGATAGGCAAGCAGCCAAATGCAACTTTGATAAGGCATTGAAAGGGGAATATTTTATAGAAATTGAAATGTTTGGCGATGAGAAACTATACCGCACCTATTGGGAAGACCGCTACTCGCCTATGCTCAATGCACAAAAAGAAATCATAGGACTTACCGTTTTTGTTACAGATGTTACCCAACGTAGGCAAGACGAACTCAAAATATTAGCCCAAAACGAGCAATTAAAAGCCATTGCCTGGCAACAAGCGCACCAAGTAAGACGACCTGTAGCCAATATATTAGGGTTGATTGACCTCATCAAAACTAATGATAACAAAGGCTATAATGAAACTTATCTAAATTATTTACTACAATCTACTCAAGAATTAGATGCTGTTATTCATAAAATTGTTGGCTATGCCAATGAAGATGAAACAGATTAAAATCGCGGGCTAAATTAAATCAACTCTAAATAACTTTCTAAGAACCAATAATAACTAATTTTTATAAGCGTTTATATAAATATGCTTTACAAAATCAATCTTAAGAACGCAGATAAAAGCATCACTATCGAAGAAACTATAAAAAACCATCTCGAAAATGATGTGTATTTAAGCAACATAAATTTTCTGCAAAATCTACGCGAGCATTCAAGTGGCTATGCTGTATTCCAAAAGGCTTGGAAGCAATTAGATGGCACTTACAAAATGGAAACTATATACTTGCATAAGTATATAACAGAGCATTTTATTGCCCGCCCTGTAGAAGTGGCAGGCAAGGAGTGGATAGCACGCGTTATAAACGGAGATAAACTCGATTATCGCCTGCGCAATCTCGAATGGTGCAGTCCCGCAAAATCAGCTCGTAAAGGTAAAACATATAGCCAAACAGGATACAGAGGCGTGCGCAAAGATGGCGCAAGTTATCGAGCTACTATTTACCTAAACCGCAAATCAATCCACTTAGGAATGTTCGCAACAGCTGAAGAAGCGGCACTTGCCTACAACGCTAAATCAAAAGAGTTTTTTGGAAATGAAGGAAAATTGAATAGTGTAAAAAAAGAGCATACTTAAAAAACGCTTTCGCGCAGTTTTTAAAACCCGAAAAAGCGTTAGTTTTATTACATTTGTGCTACATAATCATAAAACATATCTTTCCAAATAGGCCAATCATGGTTGGCATTTGGGCGAATATCTAACCAATGTCCAATGCCTTTATTGCGCAAAATGTGTGATAAATGTTCATTATCTGCCTTGCAAAAGTCATGTTCTGATGTACCAAGCACAATTTTCATGTGATTATACCGCCAGCCTTCTTCATTTTGCATAAAATCTACAGGATTATTGAAATAGACGTTATCATCATAATACCCATCAAGAAAGGATTTAATATCAAACGCACCTCCCATACTGAACATATACGACACAAGATTCGGATGCTTGAAAGCAAAATTAGCCGCTTGAAAACCTCCAAAACTACAGCCACCCACACCAACAGTAGCTACATCACACTCACTTCGTATGTAGGGCAGTAGCTCATCGCTTAACATTCGGTCATAGCAAATATGATTTAAGACGCGAACAGCAGGATGCAAATGTTTGGCATACCAACTATCGCCATCAATACTATCCACACAGTACAATTTGACTTTACCACTGCCCACAAAATGGTCAACCGCTTTTATCAAACCAAAATCTTTGTTTTGAAAATGTCTTCCCCGCGAAGTGGGAAATAGAATAATAGGATACCCCCAATGCCCATAAGAAAGCATTTCGATATCGCGCCCAAGGGAGGGCGAATAGAATTTATGGTATTTTTCTTGCAAAGTTCAAATAAATTTAAGAATTTTGAGCTTATTTATAAAATAGGCTTGTAAATGCCTACCGTTTTTGGGTTAATTACTTTACTGACTATAACTTTCTTGAAATATTTTCCCAAAATAAGAATGAAAAAATGTAAAAACCAAATAATACTTGTAACTTACCTGCAAAAAACATTTTGCAATGGTTTGTGGTTATCATTGTTTATACTTCTTTCGAATATGTGGTTATTCGCCCAACCTGCCGTTACTTCTTGGCAAACTAAAAGTATTACTATTACTTCGCAAGCCCTTGCGCGTGAGGTACAACTCACGATTCTCGTCCCTTGCAAAGGCGATAAGCCCATGAAAAATTTGCCTGTCTTGTTATCCAACGATGGACAAGACTTTTCTAAAATGACCTTGCCTGCTATTTTGTTAAAATTGAATGATGCACACAAAGTCCCTGCATTTTTGGTGGTAGGTATTCATTGCAATCATGACCGAATCCAAGAATATGGCACAGCCGCTCAAGCCGATTATAAAGGCAGGGGTAGCAAAGCTGCTGCCCATACCAAGTTTGTATTGGAAGAATTGATGCCCTATCTTGCGAAGCATTACAGCGTAAAAGGAGATGCTAAGAACACTTATTTTATGGGTTTTTCACTTGGTGGACTTTCAGCTATGGATATTGTTTGGCACAATCCTAAGTATTTTTCAAAAGTTGGTGCTTTTTCACCTTCTTTTTGGTGGAGGCAAAAGGAATATGAGGACGGCTATAAAGAAGATAATGACCGCATTATGCACAATCTTGTGCGCAAAGGCGAGCAAAAAAAAGGACTTAAATTTTGGTTTGAAGTTGGTACAGAAGACGAAAAAGACGACCGCAATGGCAACGGTATTATTGATGCTATAGATGATGTAGTAGATATGATGAAAGAGTTAGACAAGAAAGGCTATAAACGCGATACAGACTATATTTATCACGAAATACAAGGCGGAAAGCATGATGTGGCTACATGGGAACGCGCCATACCTGTTTTTCTTGAATGGGTATTCAAAAAGTAATTTTTATAAATTAAGCTTTGTAAAAAAATAGGTTCTTCTAAAATTTATACGGGTTTTTTTACATAGAATAGGGGTTGCAACCCCTATTCTATGTAAAAAGGCACTTTTTGAAACCTGCAAAAAAATCCCGCAATAACTTTCTAAGAACCAAAAACTATTAAAATACGCTCTCAGCATGTTGAGAGCGTATTTTTAATGTAATACGTGCCTAAATACTACTTTTCAAAGTAGCAGATACTACCGCCTACCCAATCAAAATCTGCATTGTAACGCACACCTATCATTTCACCTCTGCTAAGGCGACCTAAATTGGTAACGAGCCGAGGGCGTGGTGCACCTTCTTCCCAAATATATAACATACGAATTTCAGCTTTTACGCCGCCAGTAGGCGACTCTACCACAGGTTCATATTGCACTTTGCGCTGAATAAGATAGTTTTCTTTATCCGTAACAGCATCAAGGTCTGCAGCTGTAATATTGATTTTTACACCCATACCCGCAAATGAAAATAACGGCTTCAATACATAATTTTCTAAATCAGTAGGGTAGGCAAGCAAGTCTTTCAAAAAATAACTTGCGGGTACATACGGATTGCCCTTCAAAAACGGCATAGCATATTTGCTGATACGGAAAAACCAATTTGGATGCCCCACCCATTCTACTTCTACATCATCAGTCAGTTTAAACTCCGTTTGTAGGTCGGGATACTGTTGCAATTCATCAAAAATTAATCGATGATAAATGCGTTTTATTTCTGTGCGTGTGCCATTATTATCATAGTACAATTTTTTGCCTTCTTTTTGAATTTTAGTAAGGCAGACAGCTTTTACGCCTGTGTATTCTTCGGTAAGCACAAAGTCGATACGCGTTTTTTGTATTTCGGGGTAAATTTCGAGGAGAATTACATTTTCGGGTGCGTGTTTACCCAGCAAAAATTCTCGAAACATGGCAATGTAACCTTCTCTGTCCATACCATCAAAGTACTCAGTAAAATTGTCGGGTACATAGAAAGCTTGCCTGTAGCCCTCTCCCAAGTATGGCTGAAAGCCAAATAATGAAGGGAAGCCTTGAAATTCAATTAGTTGCGGCGTAAGATTGCCTTCAGCATCTTTGCAGACCGCATAGTCTAAAGCAAGAAAGGAGGCGTTTGCATTTTCGTTTGGCACCAAACAATTAGCAGGTACAGCATCTTTTGTTTTCTCCTTAAAATCGGGTTGAACAAGTACATCTACTATCAACTCGCCTGCCTCTATAAGTTGTTGTCCTAAGGCTTTAGGAATAAAAAGGGGAGTTTCCGTAAGGCGGAAATCGAGTTGATTAGGGTAATCGGCATGGACAGTTTCAATAAAAGCCTCATATCGGGCTTGTTTGAACTGTTTATTGTAGCGAGCGCGTACATCAGCAAGCATATCGACAAATGTTTTTGGTTTTTTTTGCTAAGATAGTGCTTTTTTTAACACTTCAAATTTTTTAAGGAAAAAATAAATAAGTCAAATCAAAAATTAAGGCTGTTATGATTTGTTTTTTCCAAAATATTTTGAAAAACCAAAAAAACAAGTTATTTTGGAGGCTTTATTGCCTATTCACATGAACGCACAGATATTTTACTTGTTATTACTATTTATTTTAGGGCAGGCAAGCCTCTCTTTTGGACAAGACAAAGCTAAAGAAAAAGCTCCAGAGCCAATCAAAGTGCCTCTGCCTTGTTATCAAACTTTGCTAACACTTGAACCCGTACATTATGATACAACCTCGCTACAGGTGCCATATCAAACGTTCTTATTTCGCTATCAGCGCGAATGGCTTGTATTAGTAGCTGATACGGTAACTTTTTATGCTTTTACTTGCAAAAAAGTAAAAACAGATTTGGGTAGGATAGATTCACTTGTATCAAATTCTATCGCATTTACCATGAATTTGTGTAAGTTACTCGACCCTAAAGAACTTGTACTGAAGAAAAAGCCGCGCATAGTAGGCGACCTTCACGCACCACATTACTACCGTTTTTCGCGTACACAGCAACGCCTCTACGCCTCTATACAAGCTGCAGAAACAGGCAAGGTGCAAACTTTTATCAAAAAAACATGGACTGAAGTATCGCAATTCCCCAAAATATTCTCTTTTCTTGTACCAAAACCAAACGAAAAATTGCAAGAGCAAATTAAAGCCATGAAAGATCAAGCCAAAAAATTGAAAGATGAGGCAGCAAAACTTAAAGACCAAGCCACCAAAATGCAAGAAAATATAGCCCTCTTGCAAGAAGAAAAAAAGAAATTCGAGGAAGCTATGAAAATACAAGCAGAAAAAGATAAAAAGGAAAAAGCTAAAGAAGTTGCTAAAGATTCTGTTAAAAATAGTAAAGTAATAGCCAAAAATAATAAACAACCCATAGACAAAAATAACACAACCGTTAAAAATAATCCCAAAGATAGCACCAAAACTAAAAAACAAATAGACTCACTTGCTGTAGCTTCTACCAAAATTATGACCAAACAAGACTCTACACAGCTAACCATATCCAAAAATATGGAAAAAGCAATCACGAGCTTAAATACGATAACGGGTGAGAAAAACTCGAAAAATAAACAAAGTGATATTGACGACTTAAGAGCCAAGCAAAAACAACTCTTAGAACAGAAAGCCGAATTTGA
>JAYTNK010000552.1:0-4058 GCA_043748375.1 Cytophagales bacterium | reverse complement strand
TCGAAAATTTTGATGCGTTTAATCTGGCATTGTAGATAAGATTTGCACAAAAATCAAAAGCATTTTTTAATAGGCTTCTTGCGAAAGTGTGTAACAAGAAACCTACTGTTTGAAATAGGTTTGTTTAGCTTTCTCATAACATTTGCTTGGTAGGCAAGATTCAAATTGTAAACTTGCCTACCAAAACCAAGAGTTGGCAGGCAAGTTGTAAACTTGCCTGCCAAAACCAAGAGTGGCAGGCAAGTTCCAAACTTATAAAACCATAGTAGTGGTTGAAGTATGCCATCATTATCACTGAAAATAATACAGAAGGAGTTCGTTTGAATCAATAAAAAAAATTCCGAAGTTATTAGGATGGTGTATGTTTTTTTATAATTCGCTAGTAAAATTTTTTATTGGCAATATAATTGCGAAAAACTTAAAAAGTTTGTATCATTGCAACAACTCTTAAAACGCCTTAATTAAGTATGTACGAGTTTTTCAAAAAGGAATTTTACGGCAATACGCTTTCTCAATGGCTGACAGCTATGTTCATTATCCTTGCCACTTTAATAGTGGGAAGAGTGGTGTATTGGTTTTTTAGCAAAGTAGTACGTATTTTTACGAGCCGCACCAAGACAAATTTAGATGACATTATCATAGACAAAATAGAAGAGCCTATAGTAGTGGGTATCGTGATAGCAGGTGTGTGGTATGGTATCTCGTTCTTGAATGTGAGTTCTGAGGTTTATCCACACATCGCGAGTGCCTTGACCTTGGTTATTATCATGAATTTTGCGTGGCTTATCGTCCGTACTGTTGATGGTTTGGTAGAGGAATATGTCGTGCCTATCGTAGGCAAGTCGGAAAGCAACCTCGATGATGCTATCTTGCCTATAGCACGGCGCGGATTTAGTGTTGTTATTTGGGTAGTAGCTGTAGTAGTAGGATTGAATAATGCAGGCTATGATGTAGCGGCTATTCTTACAGGGCTGGGCATTGGAGGGCTTGCATTGGCTATAGGGGCGCGGGCTACAATTATGAATATTTTTGGGGGTGTAACGGTACTTATTACACAACCATTCAAAATAGGCGATAGGATTATGATAGGACAATATGATGGCTTTGTATTATCCATAGGATTAGGCTCTACGCGTATCAAAACTTTTATTGACAACTTTATAGTTACTATTCCAAACCGTGTCTTTACAGATAGCGAGATTGTGAATGTAACAGATGCACTGGGTATAAAAATCGACCTGCAAATCCATATACCTGTTACTATTCACCCACCTGTACTCCAAGAGGTGTTAGACTGTATGAGGCAGGCTGTAAAAGACCACCCTTGCCTGAATGACGATAACAAAACTTCTATCCGTGGGCTTGATGATTACGGCATTATTCTCCAATGCATCTGCTATGTAGTACCTGGCAAACCTTATTGGCAAACGCGCTCCGATTTAGCTATTCAAGTATTGACTTTTATGCAAGCGCACAGCATTCCTGTTGCCACACGCAATGGGTTAAATTATTATCCTGAAGATGTGCAACAAGCGGTTAAGCCTTCTCCAAAATTACAAATAAAATCCTTGAAAAAAGATGATAACATGGGCTTCTTTTAACAGTCATCTAAAAAGCGTGTAATATCACTGTGCTAATTTATATAAATTAGTACAGGTATTTTTAATTTTAAAGTGTTGATTATCAATATTTATTAGATAATAAAAATAAAATAGCAAAAAATTGAACGTATGAATATTTTTGATAAGTTTCGTTTAGATGGCAAAGTAGCCATTGTTACAGGTGCGAGCAAAGGTATAGGTGAAGCCATAGCGCGTGCGCTTGGACAAGCTGGTGCGAAGGTTGTCGTATCAAGTCGCAAACTTGAGGCAGTAGCCGAAGTAGCACAAGCGCTACAACAAGAAGGCATAGAGGCGCATGCTGTCGAGGCACACAATGGCAAAGTAGAGGATATTCAAAAGCTTTTGGACGCTACACACGAAAAATACGGCAGACTTGACGTATTGGTGAACAATGCTGCCACCAACCCTGCTTTTGGCACTACTGCCCAAACAGATATAAACGCCTTTGACAAAATATTTGAAGTGAACCTCAAAGGTGCATTCGAGCTTATGCGTAAGGCATATCCCGAATTACGCAAAAATAAGGGTTCGATTATCAATATAAGTAGTATTGCGGGCATACGCCCCGATGAGCGCATGGGCATTTATAGCGTAAGTAAAGCCGCCCTTATATCGCTTACCCAAACCCTTGCCAAAGAATGGGCGGCTACAGGTGTGCGCGTGAATGCTATCTGCCCTGGTTTTGTAAAAACAAAATTGAGCGAAGCCCTTTGGTCAAACGAACAACTCAATAAATATTTGTTGAATACAATACCTATGCACCGTATGGCAGAGCCAGAAGAAATGGCAGGACTTGCCTTATTTCTTGCCTCCGAAGCCTCCTCGTATTGTACGGGAGGCGTTTATGTAGCTGATGGCGGCTTGATTATTTGAGGTGTTCAATGCGGCAACTTGCCTGCGTCTTATATATTTATTTTTTCTGACTTAGGTGTTTCAGGAAAAAGGTCTATTTTTCGAAGCAAGTTGCGGTCTTGATATAGCTCAAACATATCCTTATGGATACTAAATTGATGCTCACCTTTATTAAGTTTGCGTTTCAAATAACTCCCGTCTTCTTGCATAAAATAAACATTGACGTTATCTTTCAAATTAGCATGCAAGATGTTAATAATTTGCTGACGCACAAGGTCATGCGTAATAAGACAGATAGATTCTATGCGTCTATCAAAACTCCGTACCATCATATCCGCACTACCTATATAGATAAGTGGTGGATTGTTTTGGTTGTGAAAGTAACAAATACGGGCGTGTTCTAAGAAATCACCAATCATGGAACGCACCGTAATATTTTCGCTTAAGCCAATGCGTTGAGGTCGCAGGCAGCATATACCTCTGATAATCAACTCTATACGAACACCCGCTTGCGAGGCTTCGTAAAAGGCATCTATCAATTGTTGGTCTTCGAGCGAGTTCAACTTTATAATAATACCACTTTTTTCACCCCTTCTTGCATTTTCTGCTTCGCTTTGAATAAGTCCAATGAGCCTATTGCGCATATCGCGAGGTGAGGTTATTAAATTCTTGTACTCATTGGGTTGTGAATGCCCTGTAATAACATTAAAAAACTCTGAAACGTCTTGCCCGTAGGCTTCATTGGTGGTTAGCAAACTCACGTCTGTATAAAGTCGGGCGGTACTTTCATTGTAATTCCCACTCGAAAGATGCACATAACGTACTACGCCCTCCTCCTCTTTGCGAACAATAAGCAACATCTTTGTATGAGTCTTGTATCGACTAATGCCATGTATAACAAAGCAGCCTGCTTTTTCCAAGCGTTCTGCCTCGCGTATGTTGTTCTCTTCATCAAACCTTGCCTTCAACTCGAAAAGTACGGAAACGTGTTTGCCATTTTCTGCGGCTTTTAATAGGGCGTTTGTTATTCTAGATTGTTTGGCAAGGCGGTAAATGGTAATTTTAATAGCCAATACTTCGCTGTCTTCTGCCGCGCGTTCTAGTAATTGCAAAAGCGGTTCTATGGTATTGTAAGGATGATGCAATAAAATGTCTCGTGTTTTGAGTATTTCAAAAATATCCACTTCAGCCTCTTCCATACCAAGCGGAAATGTAGCGGGAGGCAAGTTAAAATGTTTGTCTGCAAAATCTGTGTGCAAGGCTATACTCATCAACGAGGTATAATCCAACAGACCTTCCACTATAAAGATATTGTCGTCCTCAATTTCCCACTTCTTCTTAAGAATTTTCATCATCCAATCCGAATAATTAGACTCAATCTCAAGCCTTACAACACGCCCCATTTTGCGGATACGAACTTTGCGTTTGATTTCCTCAATGAATTCATCTTCCACATCATCACTTTCCTCTAAACTAATATCTCCATTTCGCGTGATACGAAACAATGAAACCGAAATAATTTCTATATTACGGTATAGCTTGTCTATTTTCCAACGAATAATCTCCTCGACAGGCAAGAAGGCA
>JAYTNK010000551.1:0-2750 GCA_043748375.1 Cytophagales bacterium | reverse complement strand
AACACCTACGACAATTTCTGTATCCTTATCAAAAAATGCGGTTTTGATAGGGTTTTGACAAGAAAACAGGAAGCAACAAAGCATCAATGCTATTTTTTTCACAATCTTTATTTTTTCAGCAAAAGTAGGCAAGGAAAACCGTTTTCACAAAACATATACACAAGCATCTTGCCTGTAGCATACAAAGATAGGCAAGAAAAACGTTCTATTGAGAATTTAGTTTGCCTATTTTCTACAGCAAACTATGCTAATTTTAAACTACTTTTATGATAGAAACACCTATTACCCTAAAAGGCACTGCCCAAAATGCTAAACAAGGGGCTATATTGCTTACTGACGATGGTATGCACTATTATTTGGCAGGCAAGGACACATGGGAACCCCATATACTAAACCAAAATATCACCATACAAGGCATATTAAAAGAACTTGTTGCAGACGAAGCACAGATTCTAAAGGACAAACAAGGTAACTATCGATCTGGAGCAATAGGTACACAAAGTATTTTGATAGATTGGCAGGTGAAGTAAACATTTTTTTGCCTATCTTTGCCCTCTATTTTCTGATTGTATATATTATTTAATTTTATGTTCGAGGAACTTACCAAACACATTAACAAACCTATCACCCTCCTGCTGAAAAACGGCAAAGAGAAGCATGGACGCTTAGTCTATATAGATAGTGATGACCAAACGATTACTTTTGAAGATGAAAGTACTATGGCACTTTCTTTTGTGAAAAGTATCCTCAGTGGGAGTAAGCCTGCTATTGCCACAGTACTAATACCTGTACCTGAGCTTATAGTTGAGCCAACTCCTACCAAAGAAATCGAGCCAATAGAGGAGGAAGAAGTGGTAGCTATAGTAGATACTACTCCGCAAGAAGTCCTCCCACCTCCTACTCCTAAAACTGAGCCTGAAGTACTGGAAAAAGTAGCGCAAATTAACGCCTTTTTCCAAAAACAAATAGCAGAAGCCCAACTTCCCATGCAGGCTCCTGAATTTAATGGTATGCCCGCTGAAATAAAACGAATAGACGAGATGGGCAAAAGTGAAGAAGCTAAGATGTGGACGAATATTCTGAATCAATACCATGATGGTATCAAATTGGGCAAGTTCTTGCCTAAGTCTGACAAATTAGACAAGCTATTTGTACATGTACGCAACCTGAGTGCAAGCCCATATTTGCAAAACTTTCTTGCTATCCCTCAATTACTCGGCTACTTACATTATTTGAATGATGAGAAAAGAGAGGCATTAGAGTACATGAAGCAAATCGTAAAAATGGCAGACACCCCCGAAAACTGGGTAGCCCTCGCCATAGTCGCCATAGAATGTGGTGAGAACGAACTTGCCTGCTTTACACTCAAAAAAATGCTGTTCAAAGCTAATTTCACAGAGGAGAAATTTACTAAAATATGGTATAAATTTATTGACTTAGTCATTAGAATAAAAGCTTACAATGATTTTTTTATGATTTTTAGTAGTAAATATAGACATACACCCGAAGAAGAAAAACAAGGGATACTCGAAGCTGTGTGCTATTTTATGCTCAAAAATAGGCAACGCAAAGATGCTGAAGACTTGATAACAGCCGCATTTACCCCGCAAGCGGATATAAAAACCATCGCCTTAGATGCACTCAAAAAAATAGGTCACCCCGATCGTGAATACGAACCCGAACAAACTGAACAACCTCACCAAGAAAATACCTTGCCTGCCAAACCCGAAAAAATCATTTTGCCTCCACAACACAAAACAAAGTCTATTGATACTACTGTAAAAGTTCTTTCACAATATACATTCAGTAGTACAATATATTCATTGCGCGAAGGTTATGGCTTCATAAAATATAGTACGAATAATTTATTTTTCCACTCTTACGATTTATTAAATTGTAACTTCCTTGAACTTTCAGAAGGCGACCAGGTTGAATTTAAAATGAAGAAAGGTATTAAAGGCAATGAGGTAGCTTGCGAAATAAAACTTATGCACGAACCTAGGAAAAAAATACAACTCCCCATAATAACCCAAGAAAAAACAATCCAAGAAAAAATAACTCAAGAAGAAGCAACCCAAGAAGAAAAAGTCTAAAATGCAAAGAGGCTGTCTATATCTAAGGATATAAACAGCCCCTTTGTTTTATATCTTTTTTTTCAAATAAAGAAAACTCTCCAAAAAAAGCTATCTTTGCATCATGGAGTATTCTTTAGAAAAAGCCCATGCTGCCCTCAATAACGCCCAATATGAAGCAGCACTCGCCCTATATATAGCCGAATTATCCACCATAGATGCCGTACAAGAGCCAACACGCGCCCTTGATATGTGGAAACATATAGCGTTTTGTTACCAAAAACTTGAACAGCATAAAGAAACCCTCGACTTTCACCTGCTTATACAAACACTCGAACCAAATAGCAGAGAAAATACAGGCAATATCGGTATGTGTTACCAAATGTTGGAAGAGTATGCCGTAGCTTTGACATACTACCATAACCTCTATGAAAAAAAGCCTGAAGACGCATGGAACTTGCGCCAAATGGGAAACTGCTACAGCGAACTCGACCAAATGACCACAGCGCTCGAATATTTTAATCGTAGTTATAACTTGGAAGCAACCAATATGCTCACCTCTACCTCTATGGGGTATGCCTACCAAAAAATAGGCGACTTCAGGCAAGCACTCTTTTATCATAAAAAAGGCTATGACCTTGGTGATAAAGATGCTTGGAATTTGCGCAATATAGGAAA
>JAYTNK010000550.1:0-2757 GCA_043748375.1 Cytophagales bacterium | reverse complement strand
TTTCCTCAAGAGGAGTGGAAGATGTCAATAGTTCCACCATTACCGCCTTTTATGGTGGTAAGTTTGAACAAGACCATACTAAACAAGAGTTTTTAAAGTATATTGGATAATTATGCCTCGCCTCCTTGCCATTGATTACGGATTAAAACGTACAGGTATAGCCGTTACCGATAACCTCAAAATTATTGCTACGGCTCTTCTGATGGTACCTACCAGCGAACTGATAGCGTTTTTGCAAAACTATACAGCTCAAGAAGAGGTGGAGGCATTTGTATTGGGCTTGCCTATAGACCTAAAAGGGGAAGACACTGATGCAACACCCTATGTAAGGCGTTTTGCCATACAACTACAAAAATTATTCCCTGACAAGCCTTTACATTGGATAGATGAGCGTTTCACTTCCAAAATGGCTCTTGATGCTATGATTCGCGCTGGCTCGACCAAAAAAGATAGGCGCGATAAAGGGAATATAGACAAAATAAGTGCCACCATCATTCTGCAAAGCTTTATGGAGATGCAATAGATAGGTACTTTGAGAATTACAAACTATTTATTTATACTTTCTACTATAACTCATTAAAATAATATTTATGGTAACGGCTATAAGGTAATAAGTGAGCATATACCACCACAATAAACGATATTTATATACAGATATTTGAATGTTTGCTGTCCATTCCAGCATAGGAACTGTTCGTTCCACGCTTACCCAAGCCGAAAACTTGCCTGCCCGCTCTGTACGAATGTAAATAGAACTTTCATTGTTTTTTTCACGCCAAGCTCCATCTGAATCCCTTCCATATTCTTCCCAAAACTCGCCTAATATTTGGTTTACTACGCCCAATTCTGAATCAATTACAGCCGCTTGTACGAACATTTCTGCAGGGTTTTTGCCTGTAGGCATACTACCCAATTGCGCCTGCAACTCTATCAAATAAACCTCATTCGCACCAATATTCCATTCTGGCGTGTAAAATTCTAATAAGGTATCTAACTTCAACTTGCCTGCCGAGTCAGTTTCAAGGGTTGTATTTTTTAGCTCTATTTGGTGTGTAAAAATCTTTTTTTCAGGAAAAAAAGCATAAATAAAGGCAAGAAGAAATATCCAACAACAAAGTGAAGAGAGTTTAGTAGCAAATTTTAGCGCATCAATGCGTTTTTTTTGAGCTTTTATTTTGGGATTCTCCTCAAACGCTTTGCTTACTTCGCTAAATAACAAGGGGACTCCATAATAGTATTCCCGTTCTTTGGGCATTAGATTGCCATTTTCATTAGTGGGAATTTCTACGCTATATTTTTCTTTCTTTACTTGATAAAGAAAGAATTTTTTTACTTTTGTTTCGAGTTCTTGATAGCCGCTTTCACCTTCAAATTCTTGCAAAGTTATAGCACCATACTCGATAATTCGATGTGAAGCTGTATCGCTTGTAAAGTTTGCATATTCATTGTCTTGGTCTTTTGGAATTGTATTAAATTTTGGCTCAAAGGTTGTGTTAAAGGCAAAACCTTCTTTATCTTCAGTTAAATAAACTATGGTTTGGGTAATTTCCTCTCGCAGTATCCATTCTGTAAACTCCCAATATTCGGGCGAGTAACCACTACTATCTTCACTTTTGTAGTACTCACGATACTTCATGACATACTTGCCTGCGCCAATAATTTGATACCGAGAGCTTTTGAAGTTACCCCAAAAACCAATTTCTAAAGAAGCACGTGAATAAATCATAACGACATAAAAAAAGAAAATTCACAAAAAATAGATACACAAAACAAATAGATAGGCAAATGTATCTATTATTTTTATAAGTTTGCAGTTATATGTCAAAATTTAATAAAATTTCTTTTTTCATGCTTCTTTTATACTTGGCGGGTGGTTGCCAAAGTAACAGTATTTTCAATAAAACCCCACGTCTTGCACTTCTACCTTTGGGCGATGTATCCCAAACCGAAATAGATGAAGTACATAAAACGCTTTCAAAGTATTACAATATAAATATATTTATCCTTAAACCTTCTGCCTTGCCTGCCCACACTACCAATGAGGCGGTAGGCAAGGTACTAAAAACTACCCTTCCCTTGCGCTATAGAGCCGATAGCCTGCTTCGATACATGGACAAGCAAAAGCGCGGTGATTTTGATTATATACTTGGCATCTCAAATATAGACATTACCTGCACAAACCGCGATGCAAATGGGCAAATTATGTTTCCTGGTTGGATGCACGCAGATTGGGGGATTTTTGGGTTGGGTTATTTGGGAGGCAAGGCGTGTATCATATCCAGCTTTCGATTGCGCTTAGACAATCCACCTGTGGCAAGACTTCATGAACGATTGGCAAAAGTGGCACGCCATGAGATAGGACACAACTTCAATTTGCGCCATTGCCCTAACAAATGCTTTATGTCTGCGGCAGACTTACGCCATGCTTTGGTTGCATTAGACAACGAAGCAGATAGTTTATGTCTTGCCTGCCAAAACAAACTTGGGAAATTAGTAAAAAAACCAATTGAAAAAATTAGTCAGCCAAAAACAAGAATAATGAGCTTTCTTTTTGAGTAGCCGATGAAACTCAAAAAGATACTCGCCAAGAACATGATAGATTTATAGATAAATCAAAACATTTCACTACCGTTCGCTATCTTTGCAAAATGTTTCCTATACTTACTTTAAAGCCAGACCGCGAAAAATCGGTTCTTAATTTTCACCCTTGGATATTCACAGGGGCAGTCAAACAAATTTCACCTGAAATCACGCATG
>JAYTNK010000549.1:0-1759 GCA_043748375.1 Cytophagales bacterium | reverse complement strand
AGGTTAAAAAGGCAACAAGCGAAAGTCCTATAAAACAATAAAAGTTGTTTTTTATAGCGTCTGAATACTGCTTTTTAATCTATCTCCAAAGGCAAATATATCCTCAAACGAATTGTAAAGAGGTACAGGGGCAAGGCGAATAACCGCAGGCTCACGCCAATCGGCAATAATACCTTTCTCCGTCAATTTTTGATGTAGCAATTTACCATGCTGTACTATTTCAAGGGATAGTTGACAGCCACGCGCTGTAGGATTTTCAGGAGTGAGTATTCGAATGGGGAAATTGGTTTCTTGTACCACACTTTTTACCACAAAATCCAAATATGCCGTTAGGCGCAAACTCTTTTCGCGTAAATGAGGCATCGTGGCTTCCTCAAACAGTGAAAGCGAAGCCAATAATACTGCCATATTCAAAATAGGCGCGTTACTCATTTGCCATGCATCTGCACTATGTTCAGGCTTAAAGCCTGTTTGCATCAAAAAGCGCGTTTTTTCTTCATAACCCCACCAGCCAAACAAACGAGGTTGGGGCGGATTTAAATGCTTTTCATGTACAAATATCCCACCCACTGCACCAGGTCCAGCGTTCAGGTATTTGTAGCTACACCATGCCGCAAAATCAACGCCCCAATCATGTAATTGCAAAGGAACATTGCCTATAGCGTGTGCGAGGTCATAGCCTACTTTCGCGCCTACAGCGTGTGCCGCCTTTGCAATAGCTTGCATATCAAACAATTGCCCTGTATAATAATTTACTCCGCCCAGCATAACGACCGCAAGAGTATCGCCTAATGCTTGTATCTTGCCTACCGCGTCTGCACCCGTAGGCAAGATAATAACCGTTTCCTCAGGATTCAAACCATAAAAAAGAGCTTGCGACTCAGCAACATATTGGTCAGAAGGAAATGCGCCTTCTTCTATTAAAATCTTAGTGCGTGTGCCTACAGGCTGATAAAAAGTAGTAAGCAAGATATGCAAATTGGTTGTAAGCGTATTCATGGCAACTACTTCGCGTTCAGTGCCACCTGTTAAGTGTGCCAAGCCTTTGCGCAAATGTTTGTGATAGTCAAACCAAGGGCGGGGTTCGGTAAAATGCCCCTCTACGCCATGCGTCTGCCATTTCAGCATTTCCTCTTGTAGGTATTGCATGGCGCGTTTGGGTTGTAACCCCAGCGAATTGCCTGTAAAGTACAAGGCTGGTTCGCCTGTGGGTGTGGTAGGCAAGTGAAATTCAGCGCGAAATGCCCGCAATATATCTGATGTGTCTTGTGCCTGTGCGTAGGCAAGCGTGTTTTGCATGGATATGTGTTTAATATGCAAAAATACGCTATTTGCCTACAACAAGCAAATGGGAAACTGAAAAACCCTATATTATTAATCACTCGAAATTTTTTTGGCATCATACAGAAAAAAGCACTTTTTTCAAACGATTGCAAAAATAAAAAACGCATAAAATTAAGTATATGGCGAGTAAATATTTTATTTTTTCCTCGAAAAACAAAATCTTTACTTGTTTTTATGCAAATTTGCAGTCTATTCTTTTGTAAACAAAAAAATATTATCCTTTACAATGGCAGTAAGCACTTCTACATCTTCTTCCAAAACCATCAAAAAGCCCACGCTTGGTTTTTGGCAAATCTGGAACATGAACTTTGGTTTCATGGGCATTCAGTTTGGTTTTGCCTTGCAAAATGCGAATGTTAGTCGTATTTTTGAAACATTAGGTGCCAACATCGATGAAATCCCTATCTTATGGATA
>JAYTNK010000548.1:0-4228 GCA_043748375.1 Cytophagales bacterium | reverse complement strand
GCGTATATCGGAAAAGCGCAATCCCGTAAAGCACCCAAAGACGAACCCATCTCTACACCTTTCAAATTCATTTGATTTTGGTTCATTAGCATCAAACTCAAAATTCATGAGGTGCATCAACTCTTCAAAAGTAAGGGTAATTTTATCTGTTTCTAAGAAGGAGGCATTGATTCCATCTATGTCGCTGTGTATTTGTAGCTTTTCCACTTTCGCCAAATACTTGAAAAATACACGTAAAATCTTTATCGTTTTGGTAACTGTGTTTGGCATCATATCTAAGTCGCTTACAAGGTGGCGCAGGAATAGTTGGTGATTCGCCAAAGTGTAGTTTTCTAAATCCAAATTGTAGCCGTACCTTGCCGCCGCTTCAAAAAACTGTTTTTTGAAAGTGTTGTAATGCAGTAGCCTATTACTACCAACCCCTTTTAACTTTTGAGCCTCTCGAAATCCTAAGAAGTAATTATCGAAAGCCTCACGATTGCTTATTTTTTTTTGAAATTGTATAACTTGAACCACCACCGCCTTTGGTTTAAGTTCCGCTTTGACTTCGTTTGGTTCAGGCACTAAGCCCTCGGATAGGCATCTACGTACTATCTGCTTTGTCTTTTCGGCAAGGCTATCAAGTAAATCGTTTATTTGAGTATAGCCATCGAAACTACGCTTTACCTTTTCTTTTTTGTAGTCCCAATCTTTTTCAGGTACGCGCTCACCTGTATAGTAGCGCAGGAACTTGGTCTTGTAGCTGTACCGAAGCTCGATGGGAGATTTGCCCTCCTTGTCCTCTTTTTCAATTCGGAGGTAGAATTTAACGTCTGCCATGTTGTTTTTTTGTTTTCGCACCGCAAACATAAACAAACGATTTGGCTATTCAAAATAAAGAGGTGTAATATTGGGTGTAGGAATAAGCGTAATATATCGTAACACACAATGCAACGATATAAACAAAAAAACGCCTCTATTATGTAATAGAGGCGTTTTTTAAGTGTTTTTGTGTTGTTTTATGCAACGTTATGTTACTATAATATTGGTCGCCAAGGGATTCAAACCCCAAACCTCCTGATCCGTAGTCAGGTGCTCTATTCAGTTGAGCTAGGCAACCATATTTTTATTATGGTGCAAAGATAGCTTGCTTTTTTGGTACTTCCAAATTTTTCCTATAAAAAAATAAAAATATTTTAAAATAAATTTAATTTCTCTATTACATTGGCTATCAAGATGGGTTTAGGTAGGTTTTGCATTTCAGGGAGTGTGTACCATTGAAATGTATTTTCTTGAAAATCAAATATTTCATTATTGGTTATTGCAATTACTGAAAATTTTATGTATAATGTTTGATGTGTAAGCTGGTGTTTGTATGTAGGTGTATCTTGGAGTGTAGTAAAATTAATATTTGATTTTTTTATTTTTTGTATGAGGGGGTGCAAGGTTAAGTCCATATCTTGTTCGCTTTCAGCTAACGCAAAATCGTACAAACCCGTCCAAATATCGCCTAACTCACGTTTGCGCATAGCATACTTATCTTCGTACTTTAGAATTATGTAATAGAAAAACCGTACTTTTTGTTTAATTTTAATTGTTTTCACAGGTAATGCATCTTGCCTGCCCGTGCCAAAAGCTACACAACTTGCCTGCAGTGGACAAAACATACAGTTAGGCTTTCGCGGTGTACATTGCAAGGCACCAAACTCCATAATAGCTTGATTATAAATGTCGGTATTATGGGTAGGCAAGAGGTTTTGCGCTAAAGCCTGAAATTGTTTTACGCCTTTAGGAGAAGATATATCAGCATCAATACCAAATACGCGTGCCAACACTCGAAAAACATTGCCATCAACTACTGCTACACGTTCTCCAAAGGCAAACGAAGCTATTGCAGCAGCTGTATAAGTGCCTATGCCCTTAAGTTTTATGAGTTCCGCTTGTGTTTCAGGAAATTTACCGACAAGTTCTTGTGTAATATATTGTGCGGTAGCGTGCATATTGCGAGCGCGACTATAGTAGCCTAATCCTTGCCAAGTGCGCATAACAGACTCTTGCGAAGCGTTGGCAAGGTCTTGTATAGTTGGATAGCGTTTCGTAAATGCTTCATAATACGGCAATCCTTGCTTCACGCGGGTTTGTTGGAGAATAATCTCAGAAAGCCAAATATAATAAGGGTTTTGGACATCGCGCCAAGGGAGTTCGCGTTTGTGGTTGGGATACCACGCCAAAATGTCAGTAGAAAACGCCATAAAAAAAACCGCAAAAAACTACTGAAATACAAAAAAAAAAGAATTGGCACAAATCGCTACAGGACCTACCCTTGCTTCGGTCAAGACCTGGGGGATTCGGAGCGAGCTGAAATTGCCAATTCGAGTGCAAAGATACGACTCTATTTTTAATATCCAAATTTTTTTGAATATATTTTTATTATTTTTTATTTTTCTTCAAAAACTTGTTTTTAAGGCATAATTATAGGACTTTTGCTATTATTTGGCTATTCACCCCTCATGGTATTTTTTAAATACGTTCTAATTCGATTATTAGCTTGCCTGCTCTTTGCTATGGCAGGAAGCATTGCTTTTGCGCAACAAAAAGTAAATGGTATGCTTTTCAACGAGAAATTAGAGGCTTTAGGTGAAGTTATGATTTCGGTAGGGCAAAGCGATTATATTAAGACACATAGAAACGGTAGTTTTCAAGTAATGCCTAAGCTAATAAAGCAAAAATATGAACTAGCAGATTTTCGCATAAAGGGCTATAGGGTAAAGAGATTAGAGGGCAGTATAGCGTTTAATGTTTTTGTAACGCCTGACACGCAACTATATGGCAAGGTGATAGATAAACAAAAACGCAACAAACCCTTCAAAGTTACTCTGCAAGATTATAATAAAAAAGAAGAAACTACAACTAAACCAAATGGGGAATTCATTTTAAACAATATTTCGGCTAATTTACTTGAGTATAATAGCGAAAAAATAAAGTTTTGGGTAGATGATGTACCCGTTAAAACTATTAAATTTAAAGATAACAATACAAAGGTATTTCTTTTTGTGCCTAATGAGGAGTTTTTGGCAGAAGATGTAGAATTGAGTTTTGAGCAAGATGCTGATATTGAACAAAAGAAAGAGAAAAAAGAAAACAAAAAAGAAAAAACCACCAGTTTTATTGAGGAATTTACCAAAATAACAGAGAATTTATTAGATGACCGACAGGAACAGCAAAATCGCGCTAAACGACTGCGAACAGACCTTGCCTCCCTAACCGAAAAACTGTTAGCTGAAAAGAATATAGCACCCGAAGAACGCAATAACTGGATAAAATATATGGCTATGCTTGATAATACCTTTACAGATAATGACTTTCTGTTTAACAGTTATCAAAAAGAATCTAAAGCCGAAATTGCTAAAATGCAGGCAGTTATCCAACAAAAAGATTCGCTCCGAGATGTAGCCGAAAAGAAAACAGAGAAAGTAGAAAAAGAAAAAGAACAAATACAAATAGAGAAAGAGTTAGACCGCATACGTTTTAGGACAAATATTTTTATATATTCTGTTATTTTGATTATTTTGTTGCTTATGGTATTTGTATTTTTCTTTTATAATCGAATTATTAGAAAACAACGTGACCAAATTACACGCACCAGCCATAAATTAGCAGAAAAGGTAGAAGAGGTGAATCAACAAAATGAGGAAATTTTAACGCAACGAGATAATCTCGATGCCAAAAGTAAAGAACTTGAGTATGCTTACGGACAAATAACGTCCAGCATTGTAAGCGCGGAACGCATACAAAATGCCATTCTTGATAGCAAGGAAGAGATTTTAGAAAACTTTCAAGATGGGTTTGTGATTTATTACCCACGAAATATTGTTTCAGGCGATTTTTATTGGAGTACACATAAAGGCGATATCATCACTTTAGGCGTGATAGACTGCACAGGTCATGGGGTGCCTGGTGCGTTTATGACTATGTTGGGACATTCGCTCTTGAACTATATTATCAATGAACAAGGTATCACGTTTCCTAACGAAGTACTAACGCTTCTTGATAAACAAGTCCATCAGGCATTGCATCAAAAACATAAAGGCGATAACTATATTGGTATGGATATGTCGTTACTATGCTTGGATTACAAAAACAAAGTGGTGCATTTTGCTGGTGCAAAACACTATATTCTACATATTAGCAATGGAAAACTTACAGAATTGAAGGGTGCGAAGATTCCAATTGGCATGACTAAATTTGT
>JAYTNK010000547.1:0-3247 GCA_043748375.1 Cytophagales bacterium | reverse complement strand
TATTAAATACTTTGTTTTTTAAAAACAAAGATGTATTGACAAATAAAACGCAATAGTAATATAAAAAAAGGACAAGCACAAATCGCGCCTGCCTTATTTATCTTATGCTGTTTTTGTGGGAATTAAAAAAGCGTCTTGCCTGCCTATTTTTTCTTCTTTACTTCTTTGGTTTCTTCTTTTTTTTCAGCTTCGAAACTCAAAGAGGCGGAGTTGATGCAATAGCGCATACCTGTTGGAGCGGGTCCATCGTTAAATGCGTGTCCTAAATGTCCGTTGCATTTGGCACAAATAACTTCTTCACGACTCATGCCATACGACTCGTCCTTGTTTATTTTGATAGCATATTGGCTGAACGGTTGCCAATAGCTTGGCCAGCCCGTACCCGATTCAAATTTATGTCCAGAGGCAAATAGTTTATGCCCACAGCCCGCACAAGTATATGTGCCTTTTTCGTGATGGTCATAGAACTTGCCTGTGAAGGCGCGTTCTGTGCCTTTCTCGCGTAAGACTTTATATTGCTCAGCGGTTAAACACGTCTGCCATTGTTCAGATGTTTTTTTTACTTCGGCGGTGTTTTTGGTGGTATCTTGCGCGGTTTGGCTTTGCGATTTGCAAGCGAAAGCGCAAATAAGTAAGAGAGAAAAAAGAAAGTTTTGCATATTTATATTACTTTTGCAGATAAATCACCTTAATATTGGTGGGTTATACATATTTACGTAACTACCTGCCCTTTAGATTGTTTTTAATTTGTTAAAAAACCATGCGCCAAAAAAGTATTTTACAATTTCTCATAGGAATTGCCTTATTGATAGGCTTCAATGTACTTGCCCATAGCTATTTCTTTCGTTGGGACTTTACGGAGGAGCAACGCTATACCATTACGCCTGCTACCAAAAAGATATTGCGCGAGCTTGACGATGAGGTTTTACTAAAAATATACCTCGAAGGCGACCTTGATGCGAATTTTAAGCGTTTGCAGAAAACGATACGCGAAATGCTGGAGGAGTTCAAAATGCACGCAGGCAATAAACTAAAATTCAAATTTATAGACCCCAGCATAGCCAAAGATGCCAAAACCCGCGATAAGCAATACGAGGAATTGGTGAAAAAAGGCATTAAGCAAACCAATTTGCACTACAAAGAAGGCTCAAAAACTGTAGAGAAATTGATATTTCCAGGCGCGTTACTCTATTATAAAAACTTTGAGGCGAGCGCATCTTTCTTCAAAACAGTCGACCAACGCCTAAACCAATCAGCTACCCCTGAACAGATTTTGAATCAATCGGTAGAAAACGTAGAGTATAATCTTATTGCGGCTATTCGCCAACTTACCCAAAAAGAACCTAAGAGTATAGCTTTTCTAGAAGGGCATGGTGAGTTAAGTGATGCAGAAAGTTATGACATAGCTACTTCGCTTGCGCAGTTCTATCGGGTAGGCAAGGTAAACCTTCGTACAGTCGATAAAGTTGATTCAAAAATAGACGCTATTATTGTGGCGCAGCCTGATTCTACTTTTAATGAGGAGGATAAATATAAGATTGACCAGTTTTTGATGAACGGAGGCAAGGCGATTTTCTGCCTTGATGCGGTGGGTATCTATTTGGATAGTGCAATGCGCGGCAAAGGCTCATTTACCTTTCCCTACCACCATAACCTGACCGACTTGTTGTTTCATTATGGCGTGCGTATCAACAACGAACTTATACAAGACCTTAACTGTTCGCCTGTGCCTATTGTGGTGGGCAATTTAACAGAAGGAAAACCGAATATAAAGTCTATTCCATGGGTGTATCATCCACTTGTAAACAGTTTTTCAAAGCACGCTATTACGCGCAATTTGAGCGTGGTACAATTCAAAATGCTTACTACTATGGACACTGTAAAGGCAACCAATATTACCAAAACGCCTCTCATGTTTACTTCGCGCTATACTCGAAAACGAGGTACGCCTACGCTTGTATCTTATCAAGAAGCACGTAAAGATGCAGACCCAAAGAATTACAATACGGGTGTCTTGCCTGTAGCCTACTTATTGGAAGGGCAATTTACCTCTAATTATAAGGGTAAAAGTTACAGCCAACGCAAAGACTTTGTAGGAAAAAGCAAAGGAACTAAAATCCTTGTATGCAGTGATGGCGATGTAATTAAAAACGAAGTAAGTAAAAAAACAGGGCAACCGTTCCCATTAGGTTACGAGCCCATGTTTCAAACGACCTTTTCGAATAAAGACTTTTTGATGAATGCTGTCGATTATATGATTGATGACAAAGGTGTTATTCTTGCCAAGCAAAAACAAGTTACCTTGCGCCCTTTAGACAAAGAACGCCTGAAAAGCGAAAGGACGTATTGGCAAATATTTGCCCTTGCTGTTCCTCCTTTTGTGGTGTTTTTGTTTGGTATAGGCTGGTTCTTTTTGCGACAACGTGCCTTTGCAAGGAAATAATCCACATTGCATAGGCTTTCTTTTTTAGAATTTTGGCAAGTTTTTCTCTACCACTTCAAAAAAACAACTTGCCAAAATGCAAGCTGATTTTACTTATTTGACATAGCTTATTTGGTTTTGTTAAAATTATTCAGTACTTTTGTGCCTACAAAAATATATATTTAGTGCTTGATAAATCCAAACACTATAACTCTACAAATTAACCATTCATGCTACTAGATTTTGAACAACCTATTGCCGAACTCGAAAAGAAATTGGCAGAAATGAAAAGTGCTTTTGCAAGCAATGAGCAAGACAGCGATATAAAAGAAGGCATACAATTAATTGAAAAAAGTCTTCATAATCTTAAAAAAAATACCTACGAAAACCTTACGCGCTGGCAACGTGTGCAGCTTTCGCGACATGCAGACCGTCCGTATATGCTTGATTATATAGAGGCGATTACTGATGATTTTATTGAGCTACATGGCGACCGCAATGTAGCAGACGACAAGGCAATGATAGGCGGTTTTGGCTCGGTGGCAGGCAAGCCAGTTATGTTTATTGGACAACAAAAAGGACGCAATACCAAACAACGACAGTATCGCAACTTTGGCATGGCAAATCCAGAAGGCTATCGCAAAGCTATGCGCCTTATGAAAATGGCAGAGAAATTTAATCGCCCAATCGTTGCATTGATTGATACGCCTGGTGCATTTCCTGGTATTGAAGCTGAGGAGCGCGGACAAGCAGAAGCCATCGCACACAATATACGCGATATGTTTATGTTGAAAGTCCCTGTTATTTGCATTATTATTGGTGAGG
>JAYTNK010000546.1:0-2951 GCA_043748375.1 Cytophagales bacterium | reverse complement strand
AGCCTTGATATAAGCCGAAAGTGCCAAAACAGAATGTACTGTAACACAAACATCTTTCTCCACATACACGTGCAATTCACGAATATTGTCTTCTTCTTTGGGTATGTAATGCTCTTGCAAAAAATGACGATAATGATATGTTCGCCATTGTTCTATCATGAGCAACATTATCCCTTCAGGTATTTTGCCTTCTTCTACTCGTTTTTGGTCTTCTTCAGTTATTTCATAGGACAATGAAGTCGTGCCTTCAGGCTGACTTAACACTGTAGCATTGGAAGTAAACATAACTGCTAATCCTTCATCTGTCTTTAAACTTGCGTCATTTTTTTGAAAATGAGCATCTTTTGAAACAAGGTCTTTGGACAAACGTGCATAGACTTGTGTTTTTAGCTTCTCTTTGGTAACTTCCAAAATGTGACGGTTTGTTTCTGTATTGCCTATAAATTCCGAATAAATGCCGTTGCCATTGTCCCACACTACATAATCATCAAAAATAATCTTGTCTTGCATTTCTCCAACCCAAATCATTTGGTATTTGAGGTATAGCAAAGTCGCAATTTCAGCGATGGATAGTTTCGCTCTATCCAATTCAGGTTCATTGTTATGGGGGTTTGCATCTTTTAAAACTTCATACAAAGCTTGCAAGGCTTGTTGCGAATACACAGGCAAATTTAAAGAGATAATATCTTGCCTACCAAACTGTTTTGCATAGGTCGATAGCTCCAAGCAAATAACAAGCACTTCAAGCAAGTCGTCATATTGAACTTTGCCTTTAATTTGTTCTAAATTTATTTGGTAGGCTTCACATCTACTTTGTTTGTATTTCACAAGTAGGAGTGCATCACATAATTTGCGCTTAATTTCGTCAGGAACAAGCACAAAACAAGTACTATCAAATTCGGATACAATTTTTTCCAAAAAAGGAAAATCGTATAATTCAAATTTGTTATTCGCAAAATAATTACGCAAAACCACTACAGATTCATTGTAGGGTTTAGAGAGTTCAGACAAAAAATGTCCAACTTCAGGCTGTTGTTTTTGAGGTTTTGATTGACTGTTGTTCATAATATTGGAAAAGAGAGTTTAGCACGTAGCTAAGACAATATTACAAATTCAACGCAATCTAAACCATATAACGCACCCCCACCCCAAAAAGTTTCAAAACCCTCAAATATTCATTTCAATATGCTCCTTCACGAACTGAAGCACATTCAGTATTTGCGCTAAGTCGTCTGCTTCTGAGGCATCAAAAGCCTTGCTAATCGTATATTCCTTGCCTGCCAACAGCACAAAAAACCAAAACTGCCCAATCGTATAAAGCCCGTAGATAGGCAAGTTCAAGCCATTGTTTTTGGCTTGTGCAGTAAGCATGGCTATGAGTAGTTGCCCTTGAGGGTCGGATTGCGATTTTACTTGTGGCTTGTATTCATTCAAAAAGAAAAATGGCGTTTGAGGACGTTGCTTGCCTGTGGCTACTACCATTTCTACCCTGCCTCGCAAAGTACAGAGATTGCCTTGAGCGTCTAAAAGGTCTGCTTGTAAAGTAGCCTCCATGAAAGTTCTGTAACTGTTAGGTACATAAAACTCTATAGTGTCAATCACTTGCATGATAAAAAAGACTTTTAAGTCTTCTTCAGTCCAATAACCTGCCATTTTTTTGTGGCGTAAGCGAAGTCCCTCTATTCTTTCTGTTATTTTAACAGAAAAAGTGGTTTGGTAGGCAAGCCACGTATCCATCTCGTTAGAAGCGTCTTTTTGGGTAATGCCAAAAGCTCGTTCTACTTCTTCAGTTTCCCATTTTTCAAAAGATTTCATAAGCTACGTTTTTTAGCAAAAATACTGCATCTATCTCAAAAAGTTTCAAAATCTCAAAAAAAATTATTGAAGCACAACAAACCTAAAGTGTTTGGTTTTAGGAAAGGTCAAAAACATCATGGGTTTCTTGTGCTAATGCTTTTGTCATGCTTTCTAATGCACCACCAAAAAGAAGCCCTTTTATTACTAAAACGCTTGAAATAGCCATGTAATACCATTTTTGAGATGCTTTGTTTGCATTAAATCTATCCCAAAATACTTTGCCTACGCTTGCTAAATCCTGTTTGATACTACGCATAGCGTCTAACTTATCAGCACAAATAACCAAAAGTCCATCAAGTGTAGCTTCTTTTTCTACATACGTCAAGAATTCTTTTTTTCTACTTGTCCAATCAAGTTTTTCTCCATCTACTTTTGATTTCTCAGAAGCACCCCGAACTATATCAGCTACTTTTTTTCCAAAAGTAATTTCAACTTCGTCAATACTTGTGGGCGTATCTTCGACCACATCATGCAAGATGCCCGCTACAATTACAACTTCCTCGCACACATATTCGCAAAGGATTTTCATAACGCTCATCAAATGCCAAATATAAGGAACGTTTGTTCCTTTGCGATACTGACCTTCATGGGCTACTGCTACAAATTTTATGGCTTCAAAAATCATATTTTTAGTAATTGGAAATGGTTACATAAATCGTTTGTTACCTTCTAAACTTTCGGCTATCTCTTTCATGGATAGCCAATTGTCGTAAGTGAAAGAGTTAATGCACGTAACTAAGGGTATGTTAAAGTCGCCTAAAATATTTTCTTGCATACCCCATTTTTCTTTTTCCGCATATAGGTTTGTACCCTTTAAGAGCATTAAAGGAAAGGCTGTAATATACGCACATTTATTTTCATGTACAAATGCAATACTACGCTGAAAACTCTCTACAGTTTGGGTAGGCAAGCCATATATAAGGCTCACTTCGTATGAAATGCCATATTCTTTTAACATGAGCATCGCTTTAGCAACCTTGTCAATTTTATTTTTTCTATTGACAACTTCACTTTCGCTTGCAATAGCCGTTTGCAATCCAAATTCTAAATGCACATTCATGTCCGCACACAATTCAAGAAATTTTTTGCCCTGC
>JAYTNK010000545.1:0-2978 GCA_043748375.1 Cytophagales bacterium | reverse complement strand
GCGTGAATTCGAATAATAGGCAATCGACTGATGTATTAGAAGGTGGTGTTTATGTGGAGGACGTTTTTCGTCCTACCACGCATTTGAGCATGAATGTGGGCTTCCGTTTGAGCTATTTTGGCTATAAAAACACGCATTACGTCTATCCTGAACCTCGTGCCTCGCTTGCCTACCGCATAGGCGAGGGTTTGGCTATCAAGGCTTCGTATGCTATCATGAACCAATATTTACACCTACTTTCTAATACAGGCGCGGGCTTGCCTACCGACCTTTGGGTGCCAAGCACAACCCGCGTAAAACCACAACAATCACAACAAGTGGCTGTAGGCATAGCCAAAGATTTTGCTGAACCTCGCCTCACACTTACTGTAGAAGGTTATTACAAACATTCAAAGCGGGTGCTTGGTTACAAAGAAGGTGCGTCTTTTTTGGTTATTGACGACCCTGATCAAGCCTCTGCTGTCGATTGGCAAAACAATGTTACGCAAGGACAAGGTTATGCGTATGGAGGCGAGATTATGCTTCAGAAAAAACAAGGCAAGTTTACGGGTTGGGTGGGTTATACGCTCTCTTGGACACAACTACAGTTTGATGAGCTGAATTTTGGCAAAAAATATTTTGCGCGATATGACCGCCGTCATGATGTTTCTTTGGTGGGCATTTACAAACCCAGTAAAAAAATCACGCTCTCGGCTGTGTGGGTATATGGTACGGGCAATGCCATTACACTTCCGCTTGCTACTTATGACTTGCCTGACCACGAACCTGTCCAAAGCATTTCTTCTTACATTAGTGGAATTACTGCCAATGTAAGCGACTATGGCGATAAAAACAGTTTTCGTATGCGTGCCAACAACCGTTTAGATTTGAGCATACAAATGCACAAAGAGAAATCGTGGGGCGAACGCACTTGGGAAATAAGCGTTTATAATGCATATAATCGCAAAAACCCTTTTTTCTATTACATAGGCACTAACGATAGTGGGCAAAAAGTATTGAAACAAGTTTCTATTTTTGGCTTCATTCCTTCTTTTGCCTATCGTGTTAAATTTTAGTTGTTGGTTCGTAAATCTTAAATCAAAAATATCCCATGCTTATTCGTTTTTATATTTTCCTATTTGTTTTATTTGCTTTTACCAATTGCGAATTGGTAGTAAATATAGATTTGCCCGAAACACCACCCAAATTAGTGGTAGTAAGTTTTATTTCTCCACAAGACACCCTTTTGCGTGTGTATGTAGGCGAGAGTGTGCCTATTTTCCAACGAGGCAATAATGTCAATAACCCTCCAAAAATTATTGCTAATGCTACTGTACAAATGATTAGCGACACCAAATCCGTTACATTTATTTACAAAAAAGAAGGTTATTACGACATCAAGGCTACTAACTTTCTTATTGAGGCAGGCAAGACCTACAAAATAGAAGTTTCAACCCCTGACGGCAAACGTGCCAAAAGTAAGTGCACCATTCCTGCCCAACAAAACACGTCATTGCAAGTAAAATTGGAGAATACGCAAGACAGCTACACTTACGCCGCCCAAGCAGCTTGGAAAGATGAAGGCACAGAAAATAATTTTTATCGCTTGATGGGCTTCGGAATGGCTTATTTAGGGCCTAGCGAACCCATTTATTATAGTGATGATGTGCTTATGGATTGGCGCGGAACTGATGTGGGTAGGCAAGGTACTAGCATTTCTATTCGCCCTGATTTCAATAAATATGGTGCAGGAACTATTCCTTTTCCAGACAATAAAGAGCATTATATGCTTATTTTGCTCAATACAGATGAGGCATACCATAAATACATTACCACTCGCGAAAATGCTTACTACAATGATGGAAACCCCTTTGCTGAGCCTATTCCTGTCTATACAAATATAGATGGTGGGTTAGGTATTTTTGCGGGTTATCAACAATACAGATTGGAAGTGCTAAAATAAGGAGATTGACGACACCAACCTTTTACAACAAATTTGGGCAGTTGTGAAGAGTAGAAAAGCATATAAAAAGAAATTTGTTATAGATTTACTATCTTTGTACTCGAACAGCGATGGCAGTTTTCTTGATTTGCTATCTTGATTTTTGAAGAATTATATGAAAGAAGACTTATATGAAATAGCCCTGCATTGCCACGAATTGCGCAAGCAGGGCAAGTTTATTACCTTTCTCACAGGAGCAGGCATTTCCGCCGAAAGCGGAATTCCTACCTACAGAGGGCATGATGGCATTTGGATAAAAGGTACACAATACCATCAACCTAAAGAAATCGCTACTTTTCAATTTTTCCAAAAAGATCCGCTTGGCTTTTGGGACTATACCTTGCAAAGACGAAAACTATTCGAAGATAAACTGCCCAATGCAGGACATTACGCGGTAGTAGAAATAGAAAGGATTTTAGGCGAACATTTTAGGCTCATCACCCAAAATATAGATGAGCTACATCGCAAGGCAGGAAGTAGCGAGGCTTATCTGTCCGAAATACATGGCAAAATGAGTACAGTCCGTTGCAGTGCGGAATGTTCAGACGATATATATCCCTTGCCTGCTGTAGAGGACGCGGAAAAGGAGGAAAAGAAACTTACTTGTCCACGCTGTGCGCATTATACACGTCCAAATATATTGTTGTTTGATGAGTACTACAATGAACACTTATACAAATTAGATACCTCCTTGGCGATAGCGCGAAATACAGGTATGCTCATCACCGTAGGCACAACAGGCGAAACATACTTGCCTACGCTTTTGTCAGAAGTGGCTATGCAAGAAAATGCAATTTTGGTGGACATCAATACAGAAGATAATTATTTTGCTGAACTTGCCCAAGATGCCAAACGTGGCTATGTACTTCGTGGAAAAAGTGGCGATATTTTGACACAATTGAAGCAGGCATTAGTTAGTTATCCATCATAACAGGTTTTATGCAAGAAATTATGTCCTTCTGTATTTTTTTAAGTGAAAAGAGAAGTTTGTCATTTT
>JAYTNK010000544.1:0-4506 GCA_043748375.1 Cytophagales bacterium | reverse complement strand
AAGGTGCGCCAAGCAGTTGCATTATCCCGCTTATCTGTAAAAATTTCTAACAAACGAGGCGCATCACTCGCCTCAAAGAAAGTACCTAAGACGGTAGGCAAGTCTGTACTCGTGTGTACAGCTGTATAAATAAAACCTGCGTCTTCAGCGGTACGTTTTGCCGTTAATTTTTGATGTGTTTCAAAATACTCAGCTAATTCGGGCAGGCGAGCAGGTCCTTCAATCAAGCTGAAAATATTGCCGCCACCATTATTAAACAAGATAATCCGCAAATTAGGCAATGTATAATTATGCCACAAAGCATTTCTATCATAAAAAAAAGCAACATCACCTGTCAGCAAAACCACTAAACGCTCAGGCTCGGCAAGGGCATTGCCTACAGCCGTACTTGTACAACCGTCAATACCACTTGTGCCTCGATTGGCACGGATTTCCACAGAGCTTTTTGGACTAAAAGCGTAACTTGCATATCGTACAGGCATACTATTGGCTAATTGCAATAAAGTATGCGCAGGCAGGCAAGCTATAATCTCGCGTACAGCGTCCATTTCAGGAGCAGGCGGGCTTTGGTGGATTTTCTTAATAACTCGATGTTGTAAACTCTGCCACATTCTATGATACTCATTTTCATCGCTTTCTTCATCAATATCTAGCATATTTTTGAAGTCTAAATCACTATAAAGTTGGCTAAAAAAATAGGCGGGCGAAACAGGTAAATGATGCGTAAGCGATTGGAAAGTATCGGCAGGCACGCCTGCTTCTTGTATGTGCCAATGTTTGCGGGCAGGGTACTTACGCAAAAAAGTTTTTAGGTGTTTACTCAAAACCGACTGCCCCACTGTAATAAGCAAATCAGGCTGAAGTGCTTCTTTTTGCTCCTCGTCTGCCCCCATCAAAAGCAAATCACCTTGTGATATGCGTGCCTCAATGCCATGAAGATTAGCAATAATATCAGCCACTACAGGTATTTTGTAGTCTTGCCACAACAGCCCCAATGTCTTCGCAAATTTAGGTTGAAAAGGCATCTGTCCACACACGATGAGCTTACGCTCTGCTCGTTCCCATTGCGTCATGAGTTCGTTCCAATGATGTTTGTTAAGCGTAGCTTCTTGTGTAAAGTGTGTGATGACCTTTACTTGTTTGGGGTAAGCAAGCAATTCATTTTCTGCAGGATAAAACGGTTCGCGAAATGGTATATTGATATGCACAGGCGCGTAGGGAGGCGAGGAGGCAAGGATTATCGCCTCATTTATCAAGCGTTGAGCATGCCACAACGCATCAGGATGCGCAGTATCCACAGGCAATTGAAACGATGCCTTCACATGAGGCGCAAACAACCCTTGTTGCCTAAGTGTCTGCCCATCTTGTTGGTCTATCCATTCGGGTGGGCGGTCAGCCGTAAGCACCAAAAGAGGGACTTCTTGGTAAAATGCCTCAGCTACTGCAGGAGCGTAGTTATAAGCCGCTGTTCCTGATGTACACGCCAAAATGGTAGGCGAGAGTGTATTTCTTTCCCCTCTTATAAAGGCGTGTAAGTGTGTTTGCGCAATGCCAAGACCTACAAAACCTGCCACACGCTCATCTGAAAACGTATAAGTTTGTATTTTATGATGCCGCGCAAAAGCTACCACAAGCGGCGCAACACGCGAGCCTGGCGAAAGTACCGCGTGACTGATGCCTTGACGAGTGCATATTTCAGCAAGATAAAGAGCTATGGAAGGAAACATTATAACGTAAAAGAAAATGAAGTGGTGTAGAAAGTTGTGTTATTAAAAGGCAATCATGCCTTCAGGATTGATAGGGTTGCCTTTATACCATAGTTCAAAATGCAAGTGAGGCCCCGTAGTAAGCTCGCCAGAGTTGCCAATGATAGCCAAAATCTCGCCTGCCCGCACAAAGTCGCCTGTTTTTTTCAATAAAACCGAGCAATGTTTATAAATAGATAGCAAGTCTGATTGATGTTGTATCGTGATAACATAGCCTGTTTCGTCTGTCCAAGAAGCCATAATAACTGTCCCATCATAAATAGCTTTGAGCGGCGCGTCCTTATCTGAAACTACATCAACTCCCAAATGCCCTGTACGAGAATCATATTTATTGGAAACAATGCCTTTGACAGGCGAAAAGAAAAACATATCTTTTAATTGTTCGCCTCGCGAAGAGGAGAAAGTAGTAGGCGTATTACGGTTTCGTGTTTCCATTTCTTCTCGTAAGCTCACATCAGACGCTGACAGTGCATCAATGTTCACAGAGTCTTTAGCTGTTTTATTATCTTTGGGGCTTTTAGCGTATTTATCTGTTTTGTTTTTGGTGGTATCAGTAGGCATTTTAGCCTCTTGCCTACTTACTTCTCCGCCTATCGTTTTGCGCAAATTATCCGTATAAATCTCCCTCTTTTGTAGCGCAATCGCCAACGAATCTACTGTATAATTCAATTTAACCAACTTACTTCTGATTTCAGCATCTTTCCCCACAGTCGCATTGCCACTATACAGCATACTCGACAGCCAAAAGCCCATCGCGAATACCGCAAAGCAACCTAAAAAAATAAGAGACCCTACTTGCGCAGGAGTGTAATAGAGCGTACGCTTTTCAGAAAAATTCTCCTCATCGCGCATAATGATTGCCGAACGTGTAGTCCACCAATCAAGCCTTAAAAATTTGGGCTTTTTCATATATAATAGCAAAAGTTATGGCAAAAGTACTGCAAAAAAGTGTTTATGTACGCATATATTACTCAAAAAGCCGTAAAAAAGCCCAAACAATCATTTAATGCGGTATATTTAAGATATTCTAACAACTCGATAACATTTATTTATCAAAAAAAAACTATCTTTGCACAAAGTTTTAACCCTATATCGTATCATGAAAACTGTCATTTTTCTTCTTAGTTGTTTCGTATGCTTATCTATCAGTACGGCTACTCAAGCACAAACTGAAGCCTATTTTGGCGAAAAAATAACACCTAAAGGTGCAACTTCTATCAACAAAGTTCCTAAATTATTGCAAGGAAAAGACAGCATTGCATCTATCAAAGTTTCGGGCAAAGTAATAGAAGCCTGCAAGAAAAAAGGTTGCTGGATGACGATGGACATGGGCAACAAGCGCACCATTTTGGTGCGATTTAAAGACTATGGCTTCTTTGTGCCTAAAAATTGCGATGGCAAAACAGCTATTATGGAAGGCAAGCTCAAAAAAGAAGTGATTGAAGTAGCCACACTTCGTCATTATGCAGAAGACGCAGGCAAGACCAAAGAAGAGATTGAAAAAATAACAGAAGCGGAAGAGAAATATACCTTTGAGGCTACAGGTGTTATCATCAAATAACGGTTTACCTACCCAATATACACTTATAAAAAACAGACTTCCCCAAGAAGTCTGTTTTTTTAATAGACATCTGGCAAAACTACTTTTGACCGCTCTCAAAATGCAAAAAAATACGTTCGCAAAAAGTCTATTAAATAACTTAACCTTTGATAACTATAAACCATTGTTTACCAGTGTATTGTAATCGTCAATCAAAAATCTTAAATCGCCAATCGACCTTAACACTATTTTAACGCGCTAACTTTACTTTTTTAAGCGCAAGTACGTTATCTATAAAAACTGTAATCAAAATATGAAAAAGCTATTGATAACCCTCGTTATCCTCGCTGTTATTATTCCAAATACTCATGCACAAACCAATGTAGGTTTTGGACTTCAATTAGGCGTACCCATGAATGAGTTTCGCCAAAACACTCAAGCGGTAGGCGCAGGCGTGAATTTGAATTTATACAAGCCTATTGCGCCTAAAGTGCCTGTGTATATAGGATTTAATCTTGGATATATGCTGTATGGCTCTTATACCCAACAAATAAATGAACAATTAGGATTGTTTGATTCTAATGGAAATGCAATAGGACAAACTATTCCTGTTTTATTAGATGTTACAACTAATAATAATATGTTCAATAGCAATGTAGCCTTGCGTATTAAAGCTCCGTTTGCGAGCGTTCAGCCTTATATAGAAGGTTTGGCAGGTTTTAACTATCTTTATACGCGTACTTCTATTTATGACCAAACACAAAATAAAATGTTCATAAGAGACCCTAACCAAGAGTCTAGGCTTATCAATGCGCGTACTCAAGCGCAAGCCTTTGTATGGCAATATGGTGCGGGTGGAGGCATACTTTTGAAAATAGGTGAAAATGTAAGCCTTGATATTCGTGGTATGTACACTATAGGTGGCAGAGCGACTTATTTTGACCGCTCGCAATCACAACAATGGCGCGTCCAATTCACAGGGCAGGGGCAGGGACAAAACGACCCTGTAAAATTGGATACACAAGACGGCACACCTAAAAAATCAAATACAGATTTATTTTTAATCAATTTTGGATTGAGCTTTGATTTGTAGTCAATACATTGCCTGATTCCAAAACAAACAAATACCGCCTGTTCCCAAGCCCACCATTATATCTAAACGCCCATCATCGTCTAAGTCAGCAGTGGCAGGCAAGGCAA
>JAYTNK010000543.1:0-2720 GCA_043748375.1 Cytophagales bacterium | reverse complement strand
TGTATCCATATATAAGGAAGGTCGCGAGGTGAATTGTTGTGATAAGTGATGGTTTCGCTCCCTTTTGCCCATTGTTTGTCGTCATCAACCTCCACATTTATTTTGTAATCAGCGCGTTGTTGCCAATAATCAGGTCCAGGCGAGCCATCAGGCAGACGTGTATTGTTAGGCGTAGGAAGTTCGTTTTCAAGTTGTTCAAACTTCGAACTTGTGTAGGGGGCTTTTGGCGTTTGCGCCATCGCCAATACGGGTATGCACAAAGCCACCCAGAGTAATAAACGTTTCATATTTACAGAAATTTGATCAAAAAAAGTTTGCAAAGTTACAAATTTTGCATGACAAAATAAGTAGCATGGCAGGCAAGTTTATTACAAGATAGGTTAGACAAAATATTCCTGTAAAAAATTAAAACTGTAAAAAACAAATATGGTTAGTTAATTCGTTTTATTTACTATAAATTTACAACAAAAGTTTATATAAACTTAATTTTAGTATTTTATTTGGTAGTTTTATAATAAATTTATAAAAACGCTTGTTTTCTAAAATTTACACGAAAAGTAGTCGCATTACAAATTTGTTGTTTTTAGCTAGATAAATTATTGATAACCAATTATTTACTGGTAGTTTTTCAACAAGGTTGTTACACTATACTACGCCTCTTTGCGTTTTTAGTAGCCACCCAATACAAGGTAAACGCCATAGCCAAGAAGCAAAACAGCGCGACTAAATTGCCTGCCTCGCCCATTCTTTCAGCAATACCTGTGTTGAGGGTAGAAGCAATGGTAACTGTCTTGCCTGCCACTGTCATAGTCATACCTGTAAGTACGGCAATCAAAATACCTGTCATTGCCCCGCCTGCTATCAAACCAGAGCTAAATAAAGCACCTGCACCTGCCTCGTTTTCGGCTTCATTCGCGCCATTGCGCTGTTCGACATAGTGTTTTACAATGCCCCCAATAAAAATAGGTGTGGTGGAAGATAGTGGCAGGTAAGCTCCCACCGCAAATGCAAGCGAACTAACACCACACAATTCAACCACCGCTGCAATAGACATACCCGTTAGCACCAATGCCCAAGGCAGGCTATTACTCAACAAACCTGTTATCAAAGTGGACATTAGAGTAGCTTGAGGTGCAGGCATTGCCTTACTTCCAATGCCTATTGAGCTATGCAATAACAACATAGTTCCACCAATGGCTAAAACAGATACAAAAACGCCTATCAATAAACCTAATTGTTGGTAAATTGGGGTCGCTCCTAAAATATAACCCGTTTTCAAATCTTGTGAAGTAGCTCCTGCATTGGCAGAAGCAATACACACTATAGAACCTACTACCAACGCAATGGGTTGATAGGCAGTTCCTGTCCAACCCATGCCCACAAAAATGAGGCAAGTTGCCATCAAAGTAGCTATGGTCATGCCCGAAACAGGACTTGAAGATGAGCCAATAATGCCTACTATCCGCGAAGCGACTGTTACAAAAAAGAAACCAAAGACAATAATCATGACGGCAGAAACGAAGTTTACAGGCAAGTTCGGCATCAATACCATAAACAATACCAAAAACAAGCAACCCCCTATCACGTACACTATAGGCATATCTCGCTCTGTACGAAGCACTGTGGTAATATTTCCGACAGAAATATTACCACTATTTTCTTTTTTAGAAAGGTCAGCAAAAGAATCCCTAAACGCGCTTACAATGGTAGGCAAGGTGCGTAATAAAGTCATTAAACCCCCAAAAGTAACCGCACCTGCACCTATATAACGCACATAATTGGCACGTATGCCATCAACATCAAGTTGAGAAATAGGTACGGTGGCAGGTGCTATCGCTACAGTCAGTTGGTCGCCAAAGAAGGTTATCAAAGGTATCAATACCCAATAAGATAAAATACCTCCTGCTACCATAATAGCCCCTATTTTATAACCCACTACATAACCTACGCCTAATAATTCAGGGGATATTTCACCGCTCACGCTCAAATTAGGCAAAGACGATTTGCGCGGAAAAATATATTGTGGTGCTTCTTTCCAAAGCCCGAAAATAGCCATCAGTACCTTATAAACAAAGGCTAACCCTAATCCATAATACACTAAATTGGCTAAACTACCACCCTTCTCGCCTGCTATTAATACATTGGCGCAAGCCGTACCTTCAGGGTAGGGAAGTTTGCCATGTTCTTTCACTATCAATGATTTGCGCAAAGGCACCATGAACAATACGCCCAAAATACCGCCCGCAAGCGACAATACAAATATTTGAAAATACTGAAAATACTCCTTGCCTTCTGCTAAGAACAACAACGCAGGCACAGTAAATACTACGCCCGCAGCTACTGACTCGCCTGCCGAGCCAATGGTTTGCACCATATTGCTCTCAAGAATGGTCGCCTTGCCTACTTTTTTAAAAATAGAAATTGCTAAAACAGCTATAGGAATAGAGGCACTTACTGTAAGCCCTACTTTTAATCCCAAATAGACAGTCGCTGCTCCGAATATGATACCAAATATAGAACCCAATATAATGGCTTTGAGTGTAAATTCGGGTATAAAATCTTTGGGCGAAATGTAAGGTTTAAAGTCGTTAGATGGTTCCATAAAAAATTTAAAAAGCTGTTTATTGAGTGTAAACAGCTACAACAGATAGTTTTATACGCAAAAGTAACAATATTTTAGTTTTTTCAAAGTTTTTTCAAAATTCTTTCAAAGTTTTTTT